>JAKAMV010000419.1 GCA_021812735.1 Chloroflexota bacterium
CCATCCCGCCCACGTAGCCGAGGATCGGCCAGCTGACGCCCTCGAGCGGCCGCGGATAGAGCCTCCCGGCCGCAGTGGCCTCGAGCGCGAGGAGCAGCACGAACCCTGCGCACGCCACCACGCCCAGCGGCGCGCCGAGCAGCCCTCCGACGAGGAACGCCGCCGCGACGATGGCCAGCCCCGCCCAGACGCGGGGCACCCGCGCGCCGCCTGGGTCGGCGCTGCCGGATGGCAGACGACGCGGCACGTCGTGCCGGAAGCGCCAGACGAGTGCCGCGCCGGTGAGCCCCGCCGCGGCGAGGGCAGCCGGTTCGATGGACCGCAGGTAGTGTGGCAGCGGCAGCCGCAGCCCATCGAGCACCAGCAGGTTCACCGGGTTGCTCACCGGCAGGATCAGCGACGCCGCGTCGGCGATGAACGTGCACGCCAGCACGTAGGGTAGGGCGTCGATCCCGAGGGTCACCACGAGCCCGTAGACCACCGGCGTCAAGATGAGGGCGGTGGCGTCGTTCGACAGGAACGCGCTGATGGCCACGCCAAGCCCGATCACGGCCATCAGCAGCCGCAGTCCGCTGCCGGCGGCAAGCTGCTCCGCCAGCACAGCAGCCCGCACGAAGAAGCCGCTTCGTTCGGCGACGGCGGCGAGGCCCGTCATCCCCACGAAGAAGGCGAACACGTTCCAGTCCGCGGCGACCGCCCGCGCCGCCTCCGCGGCACCGACGAGGCCGAACCCGATCGCGATCACCGCACCGGCGACGGCGGAGGCCCACTCGGGGATGCCGCGGGGCCGTGTGATCGTGGCTGCGACCACGGCCAGGAAGAGGACCGTGCCGAAGAGGGCCGGCAACACGCCGGGAGCGTACCCGAGAGGCGCCCGGGGCGCCGCCGGCCGGCCCGCTCACGCGCGTACCGGCCGGCCAGCGCCTAGAATCGCGGGTGTCCGCGCCGGCCGACGGAGCCCATCGCGAGCCCGGAGGAGCCCATTTCCCCGCCCGGCGCTCCGCCGGGCCCGCGTAGGGTACGCGCGCGGTCGATGAGGAGGTCACAGATGCGGCTCGAGGGAATGCGCATTGCGGTGCTCGCCGCGGAAGGCGTCGAGGATCTTGAGTATTGGGTCACCGTGATGCGCCTGCGTGAAGAGGGCGCGCGCGTGACGAGCGTCGGCGTGGCGCCGGGGACCGTGCACGGCAAGCATGGACTGCCGGTGACGGTCGAGGCCGCCGCCGCGGATCTCGATGCCACGACGGTGGACGGGCTCGTGGTGCCCGGCGGCTGGGCGCCCGACAAGCTCCGGCGTGACGCCGCGGTGACCGATCTCGTGGCAGCGGTCGACGCGGCCAGGAAACCGATCGCGATCATCTGCCACGGCGGCCTGGTGGCGATTTCGGCGAAGATCGTGGCGGGCCACCGGGCCACCGGGTCGCAGGGGATCAAGGACGACCTGGTGAACGCCGGCGCCACCTGGGTGGACGAGCCGGCCTTGCGGGACGGCCACATCGCCTGGGGGCGCGTGGTGGACGACATTCCCGCGTTCCTGCGCGAGACCGTCGACCTCTTCGCCGAGCACCGCGCGCGCCGGAGCTGAACCGGGAACGGACCGGCCCGCGACGGCGCCGCCGCGGGCCTCAGCGGCGCCGCCGCGGCCGCTGGCCGGTCCGACGGATCACGTTGGGCGTCACGCGGTGGTCCCACGTCTGACGATCTAGCCACTTGGCCTGCCAACCACCGGCCTCTTCGTGTTCGTCGCGGATGCCGGGGAACCAGTCGGAGGCAGTCCCTTCGTCGCTCGCGGTGCCGTCCCCGCCGGCCAGGGCGAGCGACGGTTCTTCGGCCGCGCGGAGTACCTCGACGGAGGCGACGCCGACACCGTGCGCGTCGATGTCACGTTCGGCGCGTGCCCGTCGGCCCGCGCGTTCGGCGCCACCACCTGGCACGCCACTCGGGGCCGCCGCCCGGCCACCTCGCCCGCTGGCCCGACCTTCCACCCGCGCCGCCCGTTCCGCGGCCCGCTCCACCTGCAGTGACGCATCCTCCTCGAGCACCCGGAGCCGGATCTGCTGGATCTCGTCCCGGATCGCGGCGGCCTTCTCGAACTCGAGCTCGCGCGCCGCGGCACGCATCTCGGCCTCCATGCGGGTCACCAGCTCGTGTATCTGCTCGCGGCTCATCTCAGAGAGCTCGCGCCCACCGCCCGCCGACGCGACGTACGCGCCGGGCGCCTCGGCCACCGCACGCAACCGGTCGTTGAGGTCGTGTACCTCCTTCACGATGGTCGTGGGTTGGATGCCGTGCTGTTCGTTGTACGCCTGCTGGATCCGCCGCCGCCGCTCCGTCTCCTCGATCGCAACGCGCATCGAGTGCGTGATCGTGTCGGCGTACATCACCACCTCGCTGCCGGTGTTGCGGGCGGCGCGCCCAGCCATCTGGATCAGCGACCAGGCGCTGCGCAGGAACCCTTCCTTGTCGGCGTCGAGGATGGCGACCAGGGTCACCTCGGGCAGATCGATCCCCTCGCGGAGCAGGTTGATCCCGACCAGCACGTCGTAGACGCCCAGGCGCAGGTCGCGCAGGATCTGGACCCGCTCGAGCGTGTCGATCTCGCTGTGCAAATAGGCCACCTTCACACCCAGATCGCGCAAGTACTCCGCAAGGTCCTCGGCCATCTTCTTGGTGAGCGTGGTGACCAGTACCCGTTCGCCGCGCGCGACCCGCCCGTGGATCCGGTCGAGCAGATCGTCGATCTGGCCGCGGGTCGGCCGCACCTCGATCGGCGGGTCGACGATCCCGGTGGGGCGG
Organism: Chloroflexota bacterium; assembly: GCA_021812735.1. The sequence continues at coordinate 2,797 of JAKAMV010000419.1, forward strand.
ATCAGCTGCTCCACGACCTGCTCGCTGCGCTCGAGTTCCCAGGCGCCAGGCGTCGCGCTCATGTAGATGACCTGGTTCAAGTGCGCTTCGAATTCTTCGAAGGTGAGGGGTCGGTTGTCGAGCGCCGACGGCAGCCGAAACCCGAAGTCGACCAGGATCTCCTTGCGCGTGCGGTCGTTCTTGTACATCCCGACGACCTGCGGGATGGTCATGTGGCTCTCGTCGACGATCAGCAGCCAATCCGGCGGGAAGTAGTCGAGCAGCGTCCAGGGACGCGATCCGGCGGGGCGCCGAGCCAGGTGGCGGGAGTAGTTCTCGATCCCGGAGCAAAAGCCCAGCTCGCGCATCATCTCGAGGTCGAAGGTCGTACGTTGGCGCAGGCGGGCCGATTCGAGCGCACGCCCCTCGGCATCGAGCTGCGCACAGCGCTCCTCCATCTCGGCCTCGATGTCGACGATCGCGGCCTGCAGCTTGTCGGCGGGGGTCACGTAGTGCGAGGCCGGGTAGATCGCGACCTCACTGCGCTCGGCCAGAACCTCGCCGGTGAGCGGATCGATCTCCACGATCCGTTCGACCTGATCGCCGAAGAACTGCACGCGCACCACGAAGTCGTCGTAGGCGGGCTGTACCTCGAGGGTGTCGCCGCGAACGCGGAACCGGGCGCGCTGGAGCGCCTGGTCGTTGCGCTGGTACTGCAGGTCCACGAGTTGGCGCAGGACGCCGTCGCGGCGGTATTGTCCGCCGACGCGCAGCCGGATGACGGTCGCGCCGTAATCGACCGGGGCGCCCAGGCCGTAGATGCAGCTGACGGACGCCACGATGATGACGTCGCGTCGCTCGAAGAGGGCGCGGGTGGCGGCGTGGCGGAGCTTGTCGATCTCGTCGTTCCGGCTCGAGTCCTTTTCGATATAGGTATCGCTGCGCGGCAGGTACGCCTCGGGCTGGTAATAGTCGAAGTAGCTGACAAAGTACTCGACGGCGTTCTCGGGAAAGAACTCCCGGAACTCGCTGTAGAGCTGCGCGGCCAGCGTCTTGTTGTGAGCCAGCACCAGCGTCGGCTTCTGGTGGCGCGCGATCACGTTCGAGATCGTCCAGGTCTTGCCGGACCCGGTGACCCCCAGCAGCGTCTGGTGCTTCATGCCGTGCGCGAGCCCCTCCGCCAGGCGCTCGATCGCCTGCGGCTGGTCGCCGGTCGGTTGAAAGGGGGCCACGAGCTGGAACGGAGGCATGGCCACAGGATACTAGCCGAGAGACATACTAGAACAGATGTGCCGTTTGTGCGTGGTTGCGCCGGCCGGCGCCCACGCCGGGCGGACAGGCCAGGGGCCTGCCACAGTTCCCTCAGCCGCGGCGCGCCAGCACCTCCCGGAGCGCCTCCTCGACCACGCGCCGCACTTCGGGCTCCGGCCCATCCGTGCGAAGCCGTCGCACCGGCAACCCCGGCGAATCCGAGGCGAGCCGTTCCAGGAGCCGCCCGGCCAGGTCCCCTTCCTGCGCCGCGATCCGCCGCTCGGCGTCGTCGGGCGCCATGCCCCGCCCGGCCAGGCGTGCTCGCTGCATCTCCGGGCTGCAGTCCACGATCCAGACCAGATCGCAGGCCGCCGCGATGCCCGACTCGACCAGCTTGATCGCCTCGATCACTACGAACGGAACGCCCGCGGCCGCCGACCGGTCCAGCTCCTGCAGCAGCCGCTCGCGCACGAATGGGTGCACGATCCGCTCCAGATCGGCCAGCGCGGCCGGGTCCCGGAACACGATCGCGGCCAGTGCCGCGCGGTCGAGCGACCCGTCGGCCGCGAAGACACCGTCCCCGAACCGCCGCCGGATGCCCGGCAGCGTCGCCGCGCCGAGCGCCGTCACTTCGCGGGCCAAGACGTCGAGGTCGATGCGGCGCCCGCCCATCTCCGCCAGCCAACCCGCCACGGTCGACTTGCCGCACCCGATCGGCCCGGTCAATCCGATCCGCAGCGGCCGCGGTGCCGAGCCGGTGGTGGTCACCGCGGCGCGCGCTCCTCGAGCGCCAGCCACGCGTCTTCCGCCGCGGACAACGCGCGGTCGACGTCCGCCAGTTCGCTGCTGAGCCGACGGAGCTCCACGAAGTTGGCCTGCACCGCTGGATCGGAGAGGGCGAGCTCCAGGTGGCTCTTCCGAAGTCCGAGGCGCGTCAGGTCGGCCTCGAGACTGCCGCGCTGCCGCCGATACGCATCCTTGGAGAGGGGTGGCAGCCGATCGGCACGCGCGGCGTCCGATCCGCTAGGCGACGTCGATGGCGCGTTGCCCCGCACGTCGGCACCGTCGCCCCCGGGCGCGCGGCGCCACCCGCGCGGACGCCCAGTCGCCGCCGATGGACCGCGACCTCGTGGTGCCGGCGCCCCGCGATCCGCTGGCGTCGCCACCGTCGGTCGGGCCACGTACCGTCGCGTCGCCGCCTGCAGCGCCTCCTCGACGCTCCAGCCGGCCGCCACCGCAGCCCGCCACTCGCGCCACCCCTCATCGAACGCAACGGCCGTGCCGGGTTCGCCCGCACGCCCCGGCTCGACGATCCAGAGCGCGCGGCATGTGGCCTCGAGCAGCCGCCGGTCGTGCGACACGATCAGGAGCGTCGCGCTCGACTCACGCAGGAACGACTCCAGCGCCTCGCGTGCCGGGATGTCCAGGTGGTTGGTCGGCTCGTCGAGCAGCAACAGGTTCGCCGGACCGATGCCGAGCAATGCCAGTTCGAGCCGGGAGCGTTCGCCGCCGGAGAGCTCTGCGACCGGTTTGAAGACGTCGTCGCCGCGGAAGAGGAAGCGCGCGAGATACCCGCGCGCTTCGCCAGCCGGCAGGTTGGTCCGCTCGAGGACGGCGTCGAGGACCGTCTCCCCTGGGTACGCCGCCTCGCGCAGTTGCGCCAGATGGGCGAGCTGCACGCCATGCCCGATCCGGACCACTCCGTCGAGCGGAAAGAGTTCGCCAGCCACCGTGCGCAGCAAGGTCGTCTTGCCCGCCCCGTTGGGCCCCACGATTCCGATCCGGTCGCCGCGCCGGGCCTCCAGGTGCGGGACACGCAGGACCGGGGTCGCGGTGGTCGAGCCCGCCGTCGGCGGAAATCCCAGGATGGCATCGCGGAGCGCCACCACGACCTCCCCCGAGCGGACGGGCCCGCCACCGGCCAACGCCTCGGTCGGCAGGCGTAGGCGCGGCCCTTCGCCCGGCGCGAGCACCGGACGGATCGCCGCGAGCCGCCGCTCGTGCTCGTGCATCTTGGTGTAGTTGCGGTGGCTGCGGTACCGCTGGATCAGCTCGAGCTCATGCGCCGTCGCGTCCTGCGTCGCTTCGGCCTGCCGACGCAGCTGGGCATCGCGCGCGGTGGCCTGGGCTGCGTACGCGCTGTAGGTACCGCGAAAGCTCTCGAGCCGCCGGTCGCGTAGCTCCCAGATGCGGGTCACGACCGCGTCGAGGAATGCCCGATCGTGCGAGGCGACGAGAAGCGCACCGGAACGCCTGGCCAGCGCCAGCTCCAGCCACTCGAGCGCGGCGAAATCGAGGTGGTTCGTGGGCTCGTCGAGCAAGAGCAGGTCAGGGTCGGCGATCATCAGCCGCGCGAGCGCGGCACGGGTCTGCTCGCCGCCTGACAAGCCGGCCGGCGGGCGTTCCCACTGTTCGCGCTCGAAGCCCAAGCCGCTCAGGGTCTCGTCGACGCGCAGATCGAGACGATATCCATCGAGCGCCTCGAAGCGGTGCCGCAGCTCGCCGTAGTGCGGGCTGCTCACCACCGCGGCGCCGGCTGCCTCCACCGCCGCGAGCTCACGCTCGAGTCGTTCGGTCTCAGCCGCGCCCCCACGGACGGCGGCCCGCAGCGTCGGCGCGGCGGCGAACGCCGGATCGAGGTTCGTCTCCTGCGCCAGCATGGCCACCCGCAGCCCCCGTTTGCGATCGACCCGACCGGCGTCCGGTTCGTCGATCCCGGCCGCCAGGCGCAGCAACGTGGTCTTGCCGGCGCCGTTGACGCCGACGAGCCCGATGCGCTCCCCATGCGCGATGGCGGCCGTCAGATCGTCGAGGATGAGAAACGTGCCGATCTCTCGGCGAACGTGCTCGAAGCGGAGGATCGACACCTCAGGCACCCGCCCCGTCGCGGGCAGCGCGTCGCCGAGTCGCCGCCGCGCGTCTGGTGCGCGCCGCGCTGGCCAGCGCTCGGAGAGCCTCGGTCCCTGTCTTGCCGCCAACCGCGGGCGTGCCCGTCCTGGCCCTCGCTGCCGCCATGGCGGCCTCGCTCGGCGTCAACCCGAGGGTCCTCTCCCCGGGGAGCTCACTCCAACGGGGCCCTCGACGGACCGCCTCTCCCGCGTTGCCCCGCGCCAGCGCCAGGAGCCCGGCCACGCCAGTTCGGTCGGCGGCCGGCAGCCGTTGACACCACGAACAGAAATGCGTCCCCCGTTGGCCCACCGTGATGCGCCGCATGGGCCGCCCACAGCGCAGGCAGGGCAGCCCGGTCCGCTGGTAGGCCCGAAGGTATCCCTGCATCTCGCCATCGCCCGACGGCGCCGTGTAGTCATCGATCGAGCTGCCGCGCCGCGCGACAGCCTCCGCAAGGACCTCCCTCAGCGCCCCGTACAGACGCGCTTCGTCGCCGGGCCGCAGCCTCGCGACGGTGCGCAACGGATGGAGGCGCGCGCGCCAGAGCGCCTCGTCCGCGTAGATGTTGCCAACGCCGGCGAGGAACGACTGGTCGAGCAGGAGCGACTTCAGGCGCCCACGCCGCGCGTGCAACCGCTCGCGAAACTGCGCCAGGGTGAAGTCGGGGGCTAGCGGCTCCGGACCGTGCCGGGCGAAGAGGTCGACGGACCCGTCGATACCGTCTGGACCGCGCCGCTCGCTGACCACCCGGCCCAACGCGTCGCGTCGATAGAGCCCGACACGGGCGAACTTGCGCATGTCGCGCAGCCGCAGCTGGCGCCCATCGTCGAGGTCGATGACCAGGTGGACGTGGCGGTCCGCTGGCCGCTCTGCCGGGACCACAAAGAGCTGCCCGGTCATCCGCACCTGGATCGCGAGCACGCCTCCGCCGTGGAGATCGAGCAGGAGCCATTTGGCGCGGCGCCAGACATGAGCCACGCGACGGCCGTGCAGGCCGGCGACGAAATCTGCCAGGTCCGGGTACGCGACCATGCGTGGCCAATCGGTCCGCACGCCCGTGATCGTTCGGCCGACCACGAGGGCTCGCAGGTCGCGCGCGATCGTCTCGACCTCGGGAAGCTCGGGCACCGTCAGCGCCTCCCCGCAGGGGCGGCTTTGGGGGCGCCCATCGATCCGGGGCCGTTCCCAGCCGGCTTGGCAGTCGCGCCACCGCCACGCACCCAACCGCTCATCTCGGGCGCACGACGAGCTGACCCT
>JAKAMV010000420.1 GCA_021812735.1 Chloroflexota bacterium
CGAACCCCAGCCCGCACGGCGCGACGGCAGGGGGCCAGCACGCGGCTCGCCGACGACGGCTATGCCGGGAGGTTGCGCGGCCCCCGCGCGGCCGCGCCGATCGCGGGTTGCGCGGGCCCCGCGCGGCCGCGCCGATCGCGGGTTGCGCGGACAGCCGGTTGCGCGGATCGCCCCGCTGCCCGACCCTTAGCGGATCAAGGAGGACCACCGCCCGATGAACGCCCCCGCCCAGCTGCACAACCTGGGCCAGAGCCTCTGGCTCGACAACATCACCCGCGATCTGCTCGACTCCGGGACCCTCGCCCGCTACATCGCGGAGCTGTCGGTGACCGGCCTGACGTCCAACCCGACGATCTACGACAAGGCGATCGGCGGTTCCGCCGCGTATGACGCCGCGGTCCGCTCCGCCGCCTCGCGCGGCCTCTCCGCGGAGGCCACGTTCTTCGAGCTCGCCCTCGAGGACCTCACGCGTGCCGCGGACCTGTTCCGCCCGGTCCACGACCGGACGGCGGGCGTGGACGGCTTCGTCTCGCTCGAGGTGTCGCCGCTCCTCGCCTACGACGCCGCGGCCACCGCCGCCGAGGCCGCCCGGCTCCACGCGGCCGGCGGACGCCCGAACCTGTTCATCAAGATCCCGGGCACGCCCGAGGGTCTGCCGGCGATCGAGGATTCCATCGCGAACGGCGTGCCGGTCAACGTGACGCTGCTGTTCAGCCCCGCCCAGTACGCGGCCTGCATGGATGCTTACACGCGCGGGGTCGAGCGTCGGGTGGCCGCCGGCCTGCCGCCCTACGTCGCGTCCGTCGCCTCGTTCTTCGTCTCCCGCTGGGACGCGGCCATCGCGTCGAGGGTCCCGGCCGAGCTCAAGAACGGCCTCGGGCTCGCCATCGGCGCCAAGGCATACGCGGACTACCGCGCCTACTTCGCCTCGGACCGCTGGGGCCGGCTGCTCAACGAGGGCGCGCGCCCGCAGCGCCTGCTGTTCGCGAGCACGGGCACCAAGGACCCCGCCGCGTCGGACGTGCTGTACATCTCCGGGCTCGCCGCGCCGCACACGGTCAACACGATGCCCGAGGACACGCTCCTCCACTTCGCCGACCACGGCACGGTGCCGGGCGCGCTGTCCGCCGACCCCGCCGGCGCGGACGCGGCGCTCGCGGCCTACGAAGCAGTCGGGATCGACATCGACGCGCTGGGCCACGAGCTCCAGGTGAAAGGCGCCCAGGCCTTCGTGGACTCCTGGAACTCGCTGATGGGGCGGATCGAGACGAAGGCTGGGCAGGTCGCAGCGGGCTGACGCGGTCCCCGTCCAGCCACCGACGAAGCCCGGCCCGCGCCGGGCTTCTCGTTTCCCGGTGCGGCGGAGCGGCGGCGTGCGTGGGCCTCGGGGCGGCCCGCGCATGGCGGCGACACTGCCGGTGTTGCCGGCCGCCGGGCTCAGCCGGCCGACGCGTCCAGCGCGGCCCGCACACGGGCCAGCCGCGCGTCGCGCTCGCGCACGAAGCGCTCGATGCCGGCCAGGAGGTGCCCCGGGTCCAGGTGCGCCTCCTCGATCACCTCGTCCAGCGAGCCGCCGGTCCGCCAGCGGTCGTCCCAATCGGCGCCGAGGGAGTACGCCTCCGCCACGGGCCCGGACGCCCACTCGCGCATCAGCTTGACGGCACCATTGGTGACCACCATCGCGTCGAGGCGATGAGCCTCGGACGCCACGGCCTCGCGATAGGCCGCGTCCTGGCGCCGGAACAGCTCCTCGCTCTGCGCGGCCACGACGCGGACGTTGAGCCCGCGCGCGTCGAGCTCCGGGAACAGCGAGACCAGGTTCTGGGTGGACAGCGTGCCCCGGACGAACACGGTGCCCGCCCTCGGCTGGTCGGCGCGCCAGTCGCGGAGCACGTACGCCCCTCGGGCCGCCTCGAGGCGCGACGGCATCCCGAGGGCCGCCCGGTCCGGCAGCGTGATCGGCGGCCGCGTCAGGTGCAGCACCACGATCGGCACGTCCGTCCGGAAGGCCGCCGCCAGCAGCACCGGCACCTCGTTGTACTCCCACGGGTGGAGCTCCACCACATGGCCCCGCGGGAACAGCTGCATCACGCCTGGCTCGAAGATCCCGAAGTGCGTGCGCGAGTCCTCCGCCGTCTCGGGCCCCGAGTGGCCTGCCACGTACAGCAGCCGCCCGAGCCGCAGCTCCGTGTCCTGGGCCAGCTGGCTGAACAGGCGCAGCGGACCGTACGTGAGGTAGCTGAACGCGCCGTAGGTGCTCATCGCGCCCCAGAACCCGTCGAAGCGGGCGAACGGGTCGGGGGCCAGGTTCACCGAGGCGAGACCGGCCAGCAGGCCCGCGTTGCCGAACTCGGTGATCTCGGTGGGCAGGAGGGCACCGGTGGGGTTCGCCTCGCGCTCGTACCAGCCGCCGCCGCTCTCGCCGCCGAAGCCGTGGCCGAAGCCGGCGAGGTTGGTGGACTCGGCGAGGTCGGCGGACGCCGCGACGAACAGCGGGCGGCCGTGGTCGCGCAGCGCCGTGGCGTTCACCCAGCCCGCCCACGCCGCCAGGCCCGCGCGATTGGGGGCGCGCTCGCCGGGACCCTTCCACATCGACGCGGGGTAGGCCGACGGGTCGAACAGGCGCGCGTCGCCGAACACGCCCCCGCCGTCGCCCATGCGCAGCCCCGGCTCGCCCGACGGCACCGTGGCGGCGATCGCCACCAGCCGGTCGGACAGCCAGCGGACCAGCTCGGGATCGCGCCGCAGCACCGACAGCGCCACGTCGAGGTTGCGGGCAGCCTGGGCTCGGCGGGCCAGGTCGTCCGCCGGGGCGGGCTCGTCCACGCCCTCGTAGGCCACGCCGTGGCGGGCCATGAACTCCTTGCGCACCGCCCAGAACTCAGGCGCATGGCGCGGCCAGACGGCACCGTGCGAGGGCGCGTCGTACTTGCCGTAGCCGCGGCCCTTGCGGGTCCTGAACCACGCCGCCGACGGCACGCCGGCCGGGTTCTCGCCCCGCGCCGCCTCGAGCAGCGTCTGCGTGACCGGCCCCCAGGCCATGCCGCGCTCCGTGCCCGCCACGCGCCAGCCGTAGGGCGCGAACCAGTCGTGCGGCGTGCCGGGGACCACTGATGACGCCGGCCGGCCGTCGATGCCGAAGTCGTTCCAGTCCACCAGGAACACGAGGTTCGAGAGGCCGAGGCCCCAGGCGGTGTTCTTCACCTCGTGGCTGACGCCGGGGGTGAGGCCGCCCTCGCCCTCCACGGCGAACACCCGCACGTCGCCGGCGCCGGCCATGCGCAGCGCCAGCGCCTCGCCCGCGGCAACCGGCAGACCGTGACCGGACGGCCCGGTGTTCGCCTTGAGGAACAGCGTCTTGCCGGCCATCTCGGCGTGGCCCGGCAGGCCACCGCGCCGACGCAGCGTCAGCAGGTCCTCGGGCAGCACCGTCCAGCGGCCGTCCTCGGGCAGCGCGAAGGAGGGATCGCCGTCGAGGACGGCCCGCTGGCGGAGGGAGTCGGAGAGGACCGCGAGCAGGGCGTACACGGCCGGGACCGCGTGGCCGGCCGAGAGCACGAGCCGGTCGGCGTAGCGCAGCCACGGGCGGCGCAGGTCCCAGCGCATGGCGCCTGACAGCATCAGCGCCAGCAGCAGGTGGACCTTGGAGCGCGAGCCGCCCGGGTGCCCGGACTGGCGGTCGTTGAGGGCGAGGTCCATGCACTCGTCGGCGACGTCCCTGACCAGCTCCCAGCGCTCGAAGTCGGGCTCGGCGGCCGCGAGCAGGCGGCCCGCCTCGCTGGCCGGCCGCGGGGCCTCGGCGGCAGGGCTCGGGGCACGGCCGGGGGTTGCGGCGGGGGCGGGGTCGCTCACCTGCCGGCCCCGGACGTCGCCAGCGGCTCGATCACGGACCGCATCCGCACCAGCGCCTCCCGCAGGTTCTCGCGCGAGGTCGCGTACGAGAGGCGGATGTGATTGGCGCCCGCCTGGCCGAACCCGCTCCCGGCCAGCACCGCCACGCCCGCCTCGCGCAGCAGCCGGTCGGCCAGCTCGGCGCCGGTCAGGCCGGTCCCGGAGACGTCCGGGAAGGCGTAGAACGCGCCATCGGGGCGCAGGCAGGTCACCCCGGGGATGGCGTTGAGCCCGTCCACCACCAGGTCGCGGCGGGCGCGAAACTCGGCCACCATCCGGTCCACCGCGTCCTGCGGCCCTGCGATCGCCTCCACGGCACCCACCTGCGCGAACGTGGTGGCGCCGGACACGGAGTTGATGATCAGCCGCCCGAAGCCGCGGTTGAGCCAGGACGGGACGATGGCGTAGCCGAGCCGCCAGCCGGTCATCGCCCAGGTCTTGGAGAACCCGTCGAGGACGATCGTGCGCTCCGCCATGCCCGGCAGGGCCGCGATCGAGTGGTGCTCGCCGCGGTACAGGATCCGACTGTAGATCTCGTCCGAGAGCACCACCAGGTCGTGCTCGAGGGCGATCTCCGCGATCCGCTCCAGATCGCCGCGGGTGAGCACGCCGCCGGTGGGGTTCTGCGGCGAGTTGAGCACGATCAGCCTGGTCCGCGGCGTCACCAGCGAGGCCAGCTCGTCGGGGTCCAGGCGGAAGTCGTTCTCCTGGCGGATCGCGACCGGCACCGGGACGCCGCCCGCGAAGCGCGTCACCGACTCGTAGGCGGGGAAGCCGGGGTCCGGCACGATCACCTCGTCGCCCGGGTCCGCCAGCGCCAGGATGGCGTTGTAGATGACGCCCTTGCCGCCCACCGTGACGAACACGTCCTCCGGGCCGGGGGCGAAGCCGCGGCGGCGGGCCGTGTCGGCAGCGATGGCCTCGCGCAGCTCGGGGATCCCCGGGAAGGGCGGGTAGTGCGTCCGGCCGTCGTCGATCGCCCGCTTCGCCGCCTCGCGGACGTTGGGCGGGGTGTCGAAGTCGGGCTCGCCGATCTCCAGATGGACGACGCTGCGGCCCTGGGCCTCGAGGGCTCGCGCGCGGTCCGCCGCCTCGAACGCGCTCTCGGTGCCGATGGCCGCCATTCGGGATGCGGGCTGCATGGGGGGGCTGGTCCTCGTGGCGATGGTCAGGTCCGCGACGTTCCCGGGCCGGGCGGCAGGCGTCCGCTGCGGGTCACTGCGGCGATTGCGGGGCGGGACACGTCATCGGCCCGGCACCGCGCCGGCCCGGCACCGCGCCAGCCGAGCCCACCCTACCAAACGGGCGGGCGCGATGGCCGCCGGGACGCCTGAGCGCGCCGGGCGCCGGGCGCGGAGCCTAGCCGATGGCCGCTCCCGGCTGGTCCCCGCCGGCGGCGTCGTCGATCGCGGTCCTGACCGCCCGCGCGAGGGCGCCCACGTCGAACGGCTTGGCCAGCACGTGGAACGGGCCCGCGTCCACGGCCGCCCGGCCGTCGCCCACGTAGCCGGTGATGAGGAGGACCGGCAGGCCCGGGCGACGCTCCACGGCCCGGCGCGCCAGATCGGGACCCAGCATGCCGGGCATCGTGACGTCCGTCACCAGGATGTCGAGGGCCGGCTCGCGGTCGAGCTGCGCCAGCGCGTCGATGCCGTCGGCCGCCTCCGCGACGAGGTAGCCGAGCGAGGCGAGCATGCGGGCCGCAACCTGGCGCACCGCCGGCTGATCCTCGACGAGCAGCACTCGGCCCTTGCCCTCGGGCGCGGACACGTCCGGCCGCGCCTCGGCACCCGGCGCGGGCGGCTCGACGGCCGGCAGGTCGATGCGGAACGTCGTGCCGTGGCCGGGCGCCGACTCGCAGGCGATCCGGCCGTCGGCCTCGTGGACGATGCCCAGCACCGTCGGCAGGCCCAGGCCCGTGCCGGCGCCCGGCGACTTGGTGGTGAAGAACGGCTCGAAGATCTGGTCCCGAACCGACTCGTCCATGCCGATGCCGGTGTCGGTGACCGAGATCCGGGCAACCGGGCCGACGCCCTCGGCCGGGCGCTCCACCCGCTCGACGGACACGGTCAGGTCGCCGCCGTCCGGCATCGCGTCGCGCGCGTTCACCGCCAGGTTGACCACCACCTGCTCCAGCTGCGAGCGGTCCATCCGCACGTGGACGGGCTGGTCGGGCCTGGCTGCGCGCAGGGCCACGTGGTCGCCCAGGAGGCGCCGCAGCATGGGCGTCAGGTCGCCCACGACCGCGGCGGGGTCGAGGACCCGCGGCTGCAGGACCCCGCGACGGCTGAACGCCAGCAGCTGGCCCGTCAGCGCCGCGGCGCGGTCGGCGGCCCTGATGAGCTCGTCGGCGTCGGTCGTGTCGGCGTCGCGCTCGGCGGCCTCGCTGCGGATCAGCTCGCCATAGCCGCGGATGACCGTCAGCAGGTTGTTGAAGTCGTGGGCGATCCCGCCGGCGAGCCGTCCGACGGCCTCCATGCGCTGCGCCTGGCGCAGCCTCGCCTCGAGATCCCGCTCTGCGGTCACGTCGGACAGGATCCCGCTCCACACCGGCGGGCTGCCGGGCCGGTCGCGCCGGAGCGTCGCGTCGTCGCGGATCCAACGGACGCTGCCGTCCGCGTGGACCATCCGGTACTCGGTCGCCACCCGCGCGGCGTCCACGCCCGTCTCGAACCCAAGGTCGTCCTCGACGACCCTCGCCCGGTCGTCGGCGTGGATCCGGCTCCACCAGAAGCCGGGGTCATCGGTGAAGCGCTCGGGCGGGAAGCCCAGCATGTCCATGATCCGCGGGCTGACATAGGCCCAGGAGCCGTCGGCCCCGCCGCCCGCCTCGTACACCACGCCGGGCGTCCGCTCCACCAGGTCCCGGTAGCGGGCCTGGCTCCGCTCGAGGGCCGCGGCGCTGCGTGCCTGCAGCTCGCGATAGGCCCAGACCGTGCCGGCCAGCGCCAGCAGGGACACGAGGCTGTAGGCGAAGGCGTCGGGCCTGGGCGTCCCGGCCGGGTCCAGCATGAACGGCAGCACGACCGCGCCCACCAGCACCATGGCCAGCGAGGCGCCGAATCCCTGGACGATGGCGTCCACCACCAAGACGACGGTGAACACCAGCGGGGCCTCGTGGAAGTACGGGCCGACGAGGGCGTCAGTCAGGGTGATGGCGACCGCCGCGGTGACCGCGCCCACCGGGGCGAGTCGCGATCCCGGGCGCGGGAGCATCACGCCGCCGAGGACGGCCAGCGTGGCGGCGCCGGCGGCGGCGAGGTAGGCGGGCCACAGGTCCTGGGGCACCCCCTCGGCCGGCAGCGAGGGCAGGAAGCCGACCAGGAATGCGACCGCGACCAGCGCCATGAGCCGCGGGTAGCGCAGGTGCGGCGCCTCATCGCGGGCAATACCGATGGGCCGGGCGAACCCGGGCAGGAGGAGCCGTCCGACGCGCGCGAGGAAGCCGCCGCGGCGCGGCAGCTCGGGCCTCCCTGTGGACGACGGCTGGGGCATGGGCTCCTTGGGCTGCGAGGCAGACAGACCGAGCCGCCAGCATAGCCATCCGCCAACCGCCCAGACATGGCCCAACGGAGGGTGTCACGGAGCGGGCCGTTCGTGGGCGACGACGGCCCGCGCGTCCTATTCGCCGGCTCAGCTCGCCGCGTACGTCCGCGCGGCGAGGAGGGCGGCGACCCCGAGCCCGCAGACGCCGATCAGCCCGCGCAACAGTCCCGGCGGCAGCCGTCGCGCCAGCCACGGCCCGGTGAGCCCGCCGAGGAAGAACCCGGCCGCCAGCGGCACCACGAACGCCCAGCGCACGGGGCCGAAGAAGGCGAAGCCGAGCGCCGCGGCGCCGTTGGCCGTGCCCGCCAGCACCGCCTTGGCCGCGTTCACGTGGGTGAGCGGCCGGTCGATCACCGCGGACAGCACCACGATCGCGATGATCCCGCCGGCCGCGCCGAAGTAGCCCGTGTAGACGGCGCTCGCGAAATACGCGGTCGCGGTGGCGGGCGTGATGCCCCGGGGCCGGAACCGGGCGCTCCGCGCCAGCCACGGCTGCACCAGGATCAGCGCCGACGCGCCGGCGATCAGCACCGGCGCCACCAGCTCGAACCAGCGCGCCGGCAGGACCAGCAGGAGGGCCGCGCCGGTGGCGCCCCCGGCCACGGCGACGACCGCCAGGCGCGCCAGCGTGGGCCGCTGGCCGCCGAGCTCCCCGCGCGCGCCCAGCCCCGCGCCCGCCGCGTTGAACACCAGCGACACGGTGTTGGTCACGTTGGCGGCCACCGTCGGCAG
>JAKAMV010000421.1 GCA_021812735.1 Chloroflexota bacterium
TACTGGCGCAACCAACGACGAGACCCCGGCCGATGGCCGGGGCCCAGGAAGACCGGCTGATCACAGGTGTCACCGATGACGCGACGCATGTGTCGCCGATGTCGCGACTCAAGACATGGCGCGCCCGACAGGTGTTGGACGCGCGATTACAACCTACAACATGCCGATCGAGGGCCGCGATGAGTGGCTCGCCGCGGCGGCGAGGCATCGGGCATGAGGGACGGGTACCTGCGCGGCGCCCTCCCGTCGATCGCGACTCCTGCCCAGATGAATGCCCTTGCCGCCTACGTAGCCGCTCGCGGATCTGTCCCAGAGGCCGCCAGGCGCGTCGGTAGTCGGCCGAGCACCGTGAAGCGTCACCTCGCCGACCTGCGGGCGAGGTCCGGTCTCACGACCGTCGAACTCATCTACGCGGGACGCGCTGCCGGCTGGCTTGTCGTCCCGCGTTTGGAGCCCGAGTGAAGGAGGGTTCCCCAAGCCGCAGCCCGCTCGGAGTTCTCCACAGACTAGAACATCTGTTCGAGAAAATGTGGATAACCCATTGACAGCCGGAGTCCCCGCGCCTACTATTCGCTTAGCGCGAGCCGTCGTCGTCCGAAACATCCAGCCCTTGCAGGGTGCGGCCAAGTGGCCTAGGACGACGGGGGCTCGTTACTTATTCCCCTTCCAGATCCAGGCGTTGACCTTGTCGCGCCCGACCTTCGGGTAACGGTGCGTGGCCGACGTCATCCCGCAGGACCGCATCAGCGTGTCGGCGAGGCTGCGCTTGCGTCCTTGGGTGGTTCCGGTGAGGTTCCCGTACACGCATCCCGTCAGCAGGTCTGCTACCTGCAGCAGATCATCGAGCTTGGAGTCCCCGTCCACCACGTCACGGACGGTCGGCGCTGCTGTCTTTAGGTACGTGAGTAGGTTGTTGCCCTTGGTCCTGCTCTGCTGATCAACGGTGATGAGCGCCCGGTGCGTCGGAGGCAGGTTGTATCGGAGAACCTCCATATACGTGTAGTTGTAGAACCCTTCCTCGGGCGACAGTCCCGGGATGCGCCCGCGCCAACGCGCAAGATCAACGTCGTCGCCGCGCTTGGCGATGTACTTGAACGACACGTGGGACGCGTTCACGAACCAGTCGATCACGGCCAGCCCGTACGGCAGAGACGTGATGTCGGTCGATGAGAACTTGAACTCACGCGTGTACCCGTAGGTCGCCCGCAGGGCAGCCAGGGCTGCGCGATCCGCGGCGGGCGCAGTGGTAAAGAGCACCCCGATGACCTGCCAGTCACCCTTCCGAAAGCTCCCGCTCTCGTCGCCAAAGACCGAGAGAAGGGGCGGAAGCCCGTGTCGTCCTGCACTCATAGCTCGACACGATAGGACGCTTGCGTCTGGCGGGGGACGAGAAATGGCCACGTGCGACCCGACGCGACAGTCGAGGGTGCGGGACGATCTCTGGTGCCGGTAGATTCGTTCGCATGAGCGAATGGCGCGTCAAGTACGACGGCGCGTGCGCCAGGTGTGGGGTCCTACTGCACGCAGGCGACGTCGCGGTATACGACAGGCCGACCCGCACGATCCACTGCGTCTCATGCTCGACCGGCTCTGAGCCCGCTCCGGCGGTCGACTTCGGGGTCGCAGGGCGGTCTGCTCGCCACGAGCACGACCGGCGCGCTGCCAAGCGCGAGACCGTGGTCAAGGAGCGATGGGGCGAGCGGATCGGCGGGCTCGTGCTGGCGGTGACCGACGAGCCGCAATCGACCCGGGCCTGGGCGATCGGAGCCCGCGGAGAAGAGAGGCTTGCTGAGGCGCTCGACGGCCTCCACGCTCTTCATGACCGCCGCGTCCCGGGCACCAAGGGGAACCTCGATCACGTCGTCGTGGCTCCCGCCGGCGTGTTCGTCGTCGACGCGAAGCATCTCCAGGGCCGGATCGAGCTCCGGAATCGAGGCTGGTTCCTGCGGCCCGACGAGCGACTGTACGTCGGTCGCCGCGACTGCTCGGAGCTCGCCGACAGCATGGGATGGCAAGTCGCCGCGGTCGAGACGGCGCTGCGTGCAGCGGGTCTTGTGCCGTTGCCGCCGATCACTCCTGTGCTCTGCTTCGTCGACGGCGACTGGCCCCTGATCGCGCCGCCGAAGGTGTTCCGCGGCGTCCTCCTGGAGAGCATGAAATCGCTGCGAAAGAAGCTGGTCGCGGCGGGCGTGCTGGACGAAGTCTCCATCCCTCGCCTGATGCAGGTCCTCACTGCGGCGCTGCCGCCAAAGTAGGCCCGAGGCCGCCTCGGAGTGTCCGTCAAGCTCCAGGAAGCCGGCGTTTGCTCGCAGGTGCCTCCTTGGTCCAGCGGGTCCGGAGCACCCTCACCATCTCTTCCCGCTCGACGAGCGGTGTCGCCCAGTCAATGAATGTGGCTGGCGTCATCACCCTGCGGTTGCCCTGGGCAGCGGTCAGCACATCCGCGTCGGCGGTGATCGTGACGTCGGGAGCCCATTGCCACGAGAAGGCCGAGGTGCCCGGGACGACCTGAGCCGCACCGAAGAGCTCGTGCAGCCCGCGGTCGTACTGCTCGAAGTCCTCGGGCGTCACGCTTCGGCTGGCCCGCCGAAGGGCCACGAAGCCTGGCACGCGGCGGGCGAGATCCTCGACCTCGGCGGCTGCCAGCGAACAGTCGACCAGGACCGTGCATCGGGGCTTACCGGCCTGCTCGGCCTCGAAGCTGCCCTTGACGCGTTCGTGCTCCCAGCGGCGCCGCTCGCCGCAGACGAAGCAGATCTCCTTCTGCGGTGCGCGCTCGGTCAAGTACCACGGGCCGTCCCGCTTGCCGCAGGTGGTGACGCGCCCATCCCCGAGGTGCCAGCCCGTCTTAATGAGCGCCACGCTGTCGCCCCGGCGCGTCTCTCGCACCATGCACACCACGCCGATCGGGATCGAGCTCATCTCGACGCCCGTCATGCGGCCGACTGCGGTCAGGCAGGCGGGGCACATGGTGGCGCCAGGGCTGCGGGTCGCGGATCGCTTCCAGCGACCCCCGGGCTTCCGGCCACAGATGGCCTGATCAACACCGATGTGCCAGGCGACGAGTCGGTACTGGCTCGAGTCGCCGAGCAGCCAGAGGCGCTGGTCGCCGACTCTGATCGGTCCCTCCGGCGCCGGCGGCCGCGGCCGCGGTGCCGCTGGACGCCGAACCCGACGTGGAGTGATCGGGACCGCTGCCCGGGCAGGCGGCGGCGTCCGTTCCGGCGCTGGCGGACGCGGCTCGGGAACCTCGGCCGGCTCAATCTCGAGGGCCGCGGGGAGGTCGGGCACCGGTTCCCCGACGAACTCATAGAGCGCCCGCGACGGGATCCGGATGGCGCGTCCCAGCCCGGCGACCCGCGGCAGCGCACCCGAGCGGACCAGACTCCGAACAAGCGATGGCGACACGCGCAGAAGCTCCGCCGCCTCATCCGGGGTGTAGGCCAACGGGCGACCGCCAGGCGCGGCCCTCGTCATCGGACAGTCGCCTCCGCCGCGGCTCGCCAGCGACGGTCGAGGTCGATCGCCTCCTGGTGCTGCCGCTGCACGACGTCGACGACGATCCGGGCGATCACCTCCGACTGGTGCGGAGAGAGCGGCGGCATCGGGCAGCATTCAGAGCAGTGGGTGACGCCGGTGCTGCCGTAGCGCCAGGTGAAGGTCGGGCAGTTGGGGTGGAGCGCCCGGAACTCGGCCTCCTCGCGCTCGATCGCCGCGGCCTCCTCGGGCGTTCGCTGCAGGATCGGCTTCCATTCGGGCGCACCAACGAAGGCCCGGCCGCAGGCTCGACAGGGCTCGCCGCCGATGAACTCCTCCCACGTCAGTTGCTGGTCGTCGGTCCAGCGCCGGGTGAACGTGACCGGCGGGGCCTCGCGGCACCAGCGCGCCCGAAAGGCGTAGGGGCGGGTCGCGGTCTCGACGACGAAGTGGACCACGACGCCGTCGGCGCGCTCTGCGTGGCCGAGCGACTCGGCGGCGTGGCGGCAGTAGTCGCGTGCGCTGCGGCCTGGCTCCCGACCGTCCTCCCACACGCCGATCGCTGCCGCGGCGTCGAACCAGCGCTGGACGATCGCCGGATACCAGGTGGCGAACTTGACGAGGGTCTCGCGGTCGCCCCCGGCCGCGGTCGCCCTTCGGAGCCAGCCGTCGAAGTCGTCGCACTCGTCGTCGGCCATCTGCACGACGACGGACTGGAGCGCGGTGCGCGGGCTGCGTGGCTTGGCTGCACCGGATGAGCGTGGCATGGGCGGAGTATCGCGTCAGGGGACCTCCGTCTACCGGGTCGGCGTGCATCGTTTGGCCCCGCAGGCGTAGCACCCGGGGCGAATAGACCGCACTGGGTCGCCCGGCGACGATTCTCACGATGATCGCCTCGCTCTTGGCAATCGATCGGGCCAGCGGCTCGGAGCGGCCGTGAGCGCTCGCGTCCGCTCGATCCGCCTGCCCCGCGATCCGAACCACGAGTTCGTGCGGGTGATGACCCACGCGACGGTGGAGAAGCGGACCGAGGACTACGACGACGCGCTCGGGCTGTACCTCGCCCGGGGAGCGTCGCGGTTCGAGGCCGAGACGAGGGCCGCTCGGGTGGTCCGGCCCTACGAGGTCCTGGTCGGCGACTACAACGCGATGGTCGACAACGGGATCGACCTGGCGCTGCTCCTCCTCGTCGGCGGTGGCGGGACCGCGTTCAGCAACGCGAACGCCCGGCTGGGCGTGGGCGACTCCGCGACCGCATGGGCGACCAGCCAGGCCGACCTCGTCGCCGCCACGAACAAGCTCCGCAAGGGGATGAACGCGACGTACCCGGTGACCGGCTCGAAGAAGCAGACGTTCCGCTCGGACTTCCTGACCGGCGAGGCGAACTGGGTCTGGAACGAGTGGGGGATCTTCAACGCCGCCTCGGGCGTGACGATGCTGTCGCGCAAGGTCGAGGCGCTGGGCACCAAGGCGTCGGGCACCTGGACGCTGACCGTCGACTTCTCGCTGGCGTAGGCCATGGCAGCCCTATGGCAGCCCTGGCGGACTAGCTGATGGCGACGCGGATCTACCTCCCCCAGACCGGCGCGGCGCCGATCACGCCCGCGTTCGGGACGTGGACGGAGACCAGCGGGGCCGATCGGATCGCTGGTGTCGGGACGCGCATCTCGTCGGCGATGACGAGCAAGACCCAGGCGCACGCCGCGACCGCGGCGAACTCCACGTTCCTGTCCCGTCAGTACGTCTTCGGGCCGCTCGCCGCGCAGACGATCCCGGCCTCCACGATCAAGGGCACGATCCGCGTCCTGGAGTCGGCGGCCAACGACAACCTCGACGCGATGCGCCTCCTTGTCCGGGTCGCCTCGGGCGATGGGTCGACGTATCGGACGCCCGTCGTCTACGGGCCGACGAACGGGACGGTCGCGGAGTTCAGCACCTCGCTCCGGGCGAAGCGGCTCGCCACGGGCGGCGCGACGGCGAGCGTCGTCGTCAGCGCCGGCGACTTCCTCGTCATCGAGATCGGCACGACGAACACCACCGTCGGGACGTCGCTCTCGGACTCCATCAGTTACGGCGACAACAGCGCCACGGACCTCGGGGATAACGAGACCGACACCGCGGCGAACAACCCCTTCGTCGAGCTCGCCGCCACGATCACGCTCCTGGCCCTGTCGGGCTCTGACTCGGGTGCGGGCTCCGACACGGCGAGCGCCCCAACGGTTGCTCACTCCAGCAACGACACGGGCGCCGGCGTCGAGGCATCCGCCGTCACCAGCGTCACCAGCGTCGCGACCGACGGTGGCACGGGCACCGATGCGAGCGCCGGGATCATGCTCGGGACGAGGACGGACGCGGGCGCTGGCGCGGATGCTCCGGCCACGGTCGCAGCGGTCCTGCCGACCCGTGTTGACGCGGGCGCAGCGGCCGATACGGCGACGATCACCACGCTGGCCGTCGGGACCGACTCGGGCGTCGGCACGGACGCGGGGGCCGCCATCTCGGTGCCGGTCAGCGCACTCGACGCCGCGAGCGGGATCGACACCTCGGCGCTTGCAACAGCGCTCGCCGGGTCGGACGCCGGACTCGCGACGGAGTCGAGCACCCTCGAGGTAGGCGCGACCCAGATCGTCGCCACCGATGCAGGCCTCGGGTCGGACGCGGCGAGCATCGCGGTCCTCTATGCGGCCGCGGACACGGGCGTAGGCGCTGAGCTCGCAGTCCTGACTGCCGGCTACGTCGCCACCGATGGCGCTGCGGGAGTCGAGCGGACCAGCCTGGCAGCGCTCATCGCGGCGCTCGAAGCGGGCGCTGGTGCCGACCTCGCTGCCGTCTTGGGCGCCAGGATCGGAGGCAGTGTCGGGGCCCAGGTTCGGACACTCGGTGCCCTCGGTGCGACGGCGACGCTCGTCACCTCCCTCGCCGCGAGCGCGGCCGTCCGCGATCGAGTCGGGGCCGAGCATGGCTGACATCAACCCGGGCGATGTCGTCCGCGTGGCCACGACGCCCGGGTTCACGGACGTCGCCGGCACGCTGACCGATCCGACGATCGTGCGCCTGCGCTGCCGCGTGGCAGGCGGGGCCGAGACGACGTGGGTGTTCGGCACCAACGCGCAGGTCGTGAAGGACAGCGTCGGGCTCTACCACGCGGACATCCCGGTGGTCGCGGCTGGGCTGCACTACTTCCGCTGGGAAGGCACAGGCGCGGTCACCGCCGCCGAGGAGAGCACGTTCAACGTCGTCACGTCCTTCGGTGGCGCCGCATGAAGCTCTGCACGGTCTGCGGCGTCGTGACCAGCGGAGCAGGTAGCCGCTGCAGCAAGCACCCGCGACTCTCCGGCATCGGTGCCAACCACGGCGTCCACGCGGACCCGCGATGGGCACGCCTGTCCAAGCGGGTGATCGCCCGACACGTCGGGCAGCACGGCTACGTATGCCCTGGCTACGGGCGCGACCCGCACCCGGCACGCGACCTGACCGTTGACCATGTCGTTCCGCTCGCGGCAGGCGGCGCGCCCTTCGACATCACCAACTGCGCGGTGCTCTGTCGGTCGTGCAACTCGACGAAGGGTGCCGGAGAGGGCGACCGGGGGTCCCCACACGGGGGTTCTGCGCCCGTGGAAGACCGCGCCTCCCAAATGTACGCACGCGGCCGAGTTTCGCGAGAAATCCCGGCAGCCGCTGACGCCGAACTGCGTCGGGTTCGCCCACGGGCGCGACAGGGCGCCGGAGTGGCGCGATGAGTCCGACCGTGGCCACTTGCGCGACCGAACGTGGAAGGGCCCCGGGTTGGCGCCCGGGGCCCGAGGATCGACTGGCGCGGGTCGCTCTATCCGGCGTCGCCCTGAGAGCCCGCCTCCGGGACGGCCGCCTTGCGCTCGCGCTTGCCCCGCGGCCGGGTCGGCTCGGGCGCCTCGACGGGCTCCGACTCGGTCGGCGCAGCCTCGGTGGCCGCTTCGCCCTCGGCCGCCTTGCGGGCCAGGGCCGCCTTGCGCAGCGCGCTCGTGTACTGGTTCCAGTGGGGTTTGCACATCCGGCCGAGGCCGTCCTTCTGGCTCGGCTGGGCCGGGAACTCGTCGGGCGGCGCCTCGTGCGCCTCGATCCCGAACGTCGTCGAGCCGATGCAGCGGCGCAGCTCCGTGGTGGTGGCGTCCGTGGTCATGGTGTCGATCTCCTTCCTGGCTCAGAGGCTGAACGAGACGGCGAGCGCCTCGCTCTCCTCGGGTCCCGCGTCGAGGGCGGTGGCGAGCGCCGCGTACATCGCCTCGGTGAACTCCTGGCGCGACAGCCCGTCGAGCGTCGGGTGCTCGAGGCGCATCCAGGCCTCGACGTGGCGCGGGTCGATGTCCTTCGTCCGCTCGGCGATGAACCGCTGGTAGAAGGTCCACCGGGCCATCTCACCCATCGTCGGCTCCGGCATCGCGGTGCCTCCCTTCGATCGCACACGCCCATCTGGCGTGACGCCGTCATCCATCACGCTGCCGGCGCGACGATGCAAGGCCGAAGATCGCGAGTCGCCCGATGACGGCGAAGACACCCGTCGCCGCGGCCCCGACCGCGACCTGGCGCAACCGGATCACGGGCACCGGCGAGGAGGCCCCTGACCAGCTCCTTGCCAACCCGGCGAACTGGCGGATCCACCCGAAGGCGCAGCAGGACGCCCTCGCTGGCGCGCTCGACCAGGTGGG
>JAKAMV010000422.1 GCA_021812735.1 Chloroflexota bacterium
GGCCGGGGCACGGTTCGCGGCCGGGCGCCGCGGGTCGCGAAACCGCCCGGCGGCGTTGGCCTCGGCTGCGGCGGGTTCGTCATCGGTGCCTCCCGGGTCGTGACGGGGACTGGCCGCGTGGCACCCGAGGGCGAGACCGGGCAGAGGCCTTCACGACGGCCCGATCATACAGACGTGAGCACCCGCACGATCCTCCACGCGGACCTCGACGCGTTCTTCGCGGCCGTCGAGCAGCGGGATCGGCCTGAGCTGCGAGGCAGGCCGGTGATCGTGGGCGGCGGAGGCCCGGGCGACCGCGGCGTCGTGAGCACGGCCAGCTACGAGGCGCGCAGGTTCGGCGTCCACTCGGCGATGCCGCTGCGGACCGCCGGGCGGCTGTGCCCGCAGGCCGTGTTCCTGCCCGTGGACGGGCGCAAGTACCAGGCCGAGGGCCGGCGGGTGATGGCGATCCTCCGGCGGTTCACGCCGCTGGTGCAGCCCGTGTCCATCGACGAGGCGTTCCTCGACGTTACGGCGTCGCGGGCGCTGTTCGGCGACGGCGAGGCGATCGCGCGGGCGATCAAGGCGGCCGTGCGCGACGAGGTGGGGCTCACCGTGTCGGTGGGCGTGGCGGCCACGAAGCTCGTGGCCAAGGTGGCCTCGGACCTGCGCAAGCCCGACGGTCTGGTGGTGGTGCCGCCGGGCGGGGAGGCGGCGTTCCTGGCGCCGCTGCCCATCGCGCGCCTGTGGGGCGTGGGCGAGAAGACCGCCGCCGCGCTCGCCGAGTACGGCGTGGTGACGATCGGCCATCTGGCCGCCCTGCCGCCGGAGGTGCTCGTGGGGCGGCTGGGCAAGCACGGGGCCGCGCTGGTTGACCGTGCCCGCGGGATCGACCCGGACCCGGTGGCGACGGGCGAGCCGGCGAAGTCGATCGGCCACGAGCACACCTTCGACCGGGACACGGCCGACCGCGAGGCGATCGAGGGGACGCTGCTCGGCCTGGCCGACGGCGTGGCGGGCCGGCTGCGCTCGGCTGGGCTGCGGGCGGGCACCGTCACGCTCAAGCTCCGCGACGCGCGGTTCGCGACGATCACGCGCCAGGCGACGCTCGAGGCGCCGACCGACCTGACCGAGCCCATCTTCGAGACCTCGCTGGCGCTCCTGCGGCGCGAGCTCCGGGGGCAGCGGATCCGGCTGATCGGCGTGACCGCCTCGAACCTCCGGGACCCCGAGCAGCTGGGCCTGTTCGACACGACCGGGGACCCCCGACGGCGCGCGGCCGCGGAGGCGCTGGACGCGATCCGGCGCAAGTACGGCAGTCGGGCCGTGACGCGGGCACGCCTGGTGCGGGCGCAGGTGCCCGAGCCGTTCGAGCGGGACCCGTCCCGGGCCGCGTGGCTCGACGGTCGCGGCGCCGGAGGTGGCGACGGGCGCGACAGGGTCGGCGGGGTCGGCGCGGACGGTCCGGACTGGGACGGCGGTGACACCGAACCTGTCAGGGAGGTCGACGAGGATCCCGACAACGGGGCTTGACATCGAACGCCTGTTCGGTCTAGTCTCGGCGTCAAACGAACATCCGTTCGCATCCGGACGTGCCCCCGGGTGATGACGACCCCCGCCGAAGGTCCAAGGAGACAGCACGATGGCGATGGTTCGCGTCGCACCGGTCCCGGTCCAGGTTCGCACCGGTCGGTTCAACCGGCTCCCCCAGGAGATCACCTGGGGCGGGGACCGCTTCCCCGTCACCCGGCTGGTGGCCATGCGTGACGAGCGCAGCGCCTACCCGGCCATCACCGGGCCCCGCACGGTGTTCGAGGTGGACACCCCCACGCTGCGCCTCGCGCTGACGTTCGCCCACCGCTCGCGCCGGTGGTCGATCGAGGCGCTGGACGGGGCTGGCCGGACCGCCTGAGGCGGCCACTCACGCGGGCCGGGGCACCCTCCTCGGCCCCTGCCGACTGCGGGGCGGGCGCCACCGTGCTCGCCCCGCGGGCCACGCCGGGCGAGCGGTCGCGCGGCCCGGACACCCAGCCGGGTGATCGGCCCGCGTTGGCGCCGCCCCCTACAATCGGCACGTGGATACCAACATGCGCTTCCGCGACCTCACGGTCGACCAGTTCATCGCAGTCCTCGCATCGGGCGAGCCCACGCCGGGCGGCGGCGCGGCGGCGGCAGTCGCCGGGAGCCTCGGCGGCGCGCTCGTGGCGATGGTCGCCGCCCTGTCCGAGGGCCGCCCCAAGTACGCGGACCACCAGACGCTGCTGGTGGAGGCGAAGGAGGCCGGCCAGCGGCTGGCGGACCGGCTGCTCCGGCTGGCGGACGAGGACGCGGCGGCATTTGACGGTTTCGGCGTCGCCATGAAGATGCCGCGCGACACGGACGAGCAGAAGGCGGCCCGGACCGCTGCGCTCCGTGCCGCAGCCCGGGTTGCCACCGAGGCGCCGTTCCGGACGGTGCAGGCCTGCGTCGAGGTGGCCGCGATGGCCGAGGCGATGGCGGGCCGCAGCAACAAGAACGCGTCGTCGGACCTTGAGGTCGCCGGGCTGATGGCCGTGGCGGCTGCCCGTGCGGCCGCCGCGAACGTGTACGTCAACCTGCCCGCGCTGGGCGACGAGGCGGCCGCGGACGAGATGATGTCCCAGACCAGCGCGATGGTGGAGGACGTGGAGCGTCTCTCGGCGCACACCCGGGAGAT
This sequence comes from Chloroflexota bacterium, assembly GCA_021812735.1. Next base: position 2,675 of record JAKAMV010000422.1, read on the forward strand.
CGTGCGGAGCGGCGAGGGCCGCGCCCCGCTGGCGCGCTGACGGCACGAGCGGCCGGGGCCGGCCGCGACGTCAGGCGAAGTTGCCCTGCGTCGCCATGACGAGGCCGGCCACCACCACGAGCGCCAGGATCACGCCCAGCGCGCCCACGCCCCACATGGTCCAGTCGATCTCGCCCAGGGTGTCGGGCTGCCCGTGCTCGCCGTGGCCCGCGTCATGCCCCGCGTCGTGGGCGGGGCCGGTGCTGTGCGCGCCGTGTTGCGTGTCGCTCATCGCTGTCCTCGTCTGAACCTCAGGGGCCATTCTCGCACCCCGGCCCGTCCTATTCTTCCTCCTGATGCTGACCCTCGTCCTCACCCGGCACGGGCTCACGGACCGCTCCTATCCCGAGCAGCACCTGGGCCAGAAGATCGACATCTCCATCAACGACGCCGGTCGGCGCCAGGCGGACGCGCTGCGCCGCCGCCTGGCGGGAGTCGCGTTCGACCGCGTGATCACGAGCCCCCAGTTCCGCGCCCGCGAGACCGCGGAGATCGTGGTCGGCCGCGCTGGCGCCATCGAGGCGGATCCGCGGCTCAAGGAGATGGACTACGGCGCCTGGGAGGGCCGGACGTACGCGGAGCTCGACGAGTTCGACGGCGTCGCCCGGCGGGCGTGGCTCGAGCGGCCCGACGAGCTGCGCTGCCCGGGTGGCGAGTCGGGCGACGACGTGGCCCGTCGCGTGACCGCCTTTCTCGACGACCTGCTCGACGAGCACCGCCGCTGGATGGCGCGCGCGGAGTTCCGGGCGGCCACCGCGGCCGGCGGCCCGTCGTCGGCGGCCGGCACGGACCGGCGCGTCCTGGTCGTGGCCCACGGGTCGCTCAACCGAATCCTGCTGTGCGTGGCCCTGGACACGGACGTGCGCCGCTTCCGCCAGCGATTCGTCCAGGGCCAGTGCAATCTCACCGCGCTCGCGTTCGCGGACGACGCGCTCGCTCGCCAGGGCACGCTGCTCGTGGCCAACGACACCACCCACCTGCACGGCCCCAAGGACCTGCCCTGGGGCTGAGCGGGGTCAGGCGGCCGCGGCGTCGTCCTTCCCCGGCCAGCCGGGCCGCCCCAGCCGCATCCACAGCAGCGCGGCGAGAGCGGCCACCACCACGACGGCGATCAGCGTGTCGAACGGCTGGAGGGCGCGCCGGATGTCCTCCCAGTGCTGGCCCAGCAGCGTGCCCGCGAATGCCAGGGCAATGGACCACGGCACGGCGCCCGCGGTGGAGTAGGCGATGAACTTCCCCAACGGCATCCGGGTGACGCCCGCCGGGAACGAGATGAACGTCCGCACGACCGGCAGCAGGCGGCCGAAGAACACGGTCGCGGCGCCGTGCTCGGTGAAGAACCGGTCCGCGATGTCGATCTCGTGCTCGCGGATGAGCACGTACTTGCCCCAGCGCTCGAGGAAGGGCCGGCCCCCGTACGCCCCGATGGCGTAGGAGATCAGCGACCCGGCGGTGTTCCCGACGACCGCCACGACCACCACGATCCAGAAGTTCCACGGCGACTTGGTCAGCGGCTCGATCTGCGCGGGGTCCGAGATCATGAAGCCGGCGAACGGCAGGATCAGCTCCGAGGGGAGCGGGATCATCGCGGACTCGATCGCCATGGCGATCATGACGCCGAGGTAGCCGACCGCGCCGTACAGGCTGTGCAGGAACGGAATCGCGATGGTGTCGATGAACGCGAGCACGTGCGGCGCAGCTCCTGCTGAAGTTCGCCGGCGTGCGGGCTCCCGGCACGGACGCGAGGATAGCCGACTATCCTCGGCAGGGTGAGCGACCCGCATTTCACCCCCACGCACGACCCTGACCGCCCGCGCGAGATCGTCATCCTGACCGGGGCGGATTTGACCGTCGCCGACGTCGAGGCCGTCGCCCGCGGCACGGCCCGGGTGGCCCTCGATGTCCACGCCCGCGGGCGCATGGCGGAGGCCCGCGCGGTCATCGACGCGCTGGTCGCCCGCGGCGAGGTGGTCTATGGCGTCACGACCGGGTTCGGCGACCTGGCCACCACGTTCATCCCGCCCTCCGACGCGGCCCGGCTCCAGGAGAACCTGCTCGCGTCGCACGCTGCGGGCGTTGGGCGGCCCTTCCCGCGCGAGGTGGTGCGGGCGATGCTCCTGCTCCGCGCGAACACGCTCGCGCTCGGGCACTCGGGCGCGCGTCCCGAGCTGGTGGACCGGCTGCTCGCGTTCCTCGAGCTGGGGATCCACCCCGTCGTGCCGGAGCAGGGGAGCGTCGGCGCGTCCGGCGACCTGGCGCCGTTGGCGCACCTCGCGCTGCCGATCGTCGGTCGCGGCGAGGTGGAGTTCGGGGGGCAGGTCGTGCCCGCGCTGGTCGCCCTGCGGGAGGCCGGCCTGGAGCCGATGGAGCTCGCGCCCAAGGAGGGCCTGGCGCTGCTCAACGGGACGCAGCTGATGTCGTCGCTGGGCGCCCTGCTGCTGGCTGATGCCGACCGGCTCACGAGGACCGCGTCCGTGGCGGCGGCGATGACGCTCGAGGCGATGCTGGGCACCGAGGTCGCATTCGCGGCGCCGTACCAGCTGGCCCGCCCGCACCCGGGCCAGGTGCGCGTGGCCGCCGAGGTCCGCCACCTGCTTCGCGGCTCCGGCTTCCAGACCTCGCACCACGGCTCGGCGCACAAGGTGCAGGACCCGTACTCGCTGCGCTGCGTCCCGCAGGTGCACGGGGCCGTCCGCGATGCGCTCGACCACCTCCGGCGCGTGCTGGACGTGGAGCTGAACTCGGCTACCGACAACCCGCTCGTGTTCCCGTCGGGCGGCGAGGTGCCCACCGACGCCCTGGCGACGGGCGGCGGCCTGGTGATCAGCGGGGGCAACTTCCACGGCGAGCCGATCGCGCTCGCGCTCGACTTCGCGAAGCTGGCGCTCTCGGAGCTCGGCGCCATCTCCGAGCGGCGGACCGCGCTGATGCTGGACCCGCGGCTCAACGGCGGCCTGCCCGCGTTCCTCACGCCCGACCCGGGCCGCAACAGCGGCCTGATGATCGTCCAGTACACCGCGGCCGCGCTGGCGTCGGAGAACAAGGTGTACGCCCACCCGTCGTCGGCGGACTCGATCCCGACGTCCGCCAACCAGGAGGACCACGTGTCGATGGGCGCGGGCGCGGCGCGCCACGCCCGGACGGTCCTCGCCCACGTGGAGCAGATCGTCGCGATCGAGGTGCTGGCCGCCGCGCAGGCGCTGGAGCTGCGTCGGGCCGCGATGGGCGCGGGCGCGCCGATGCCCGGCGAGGGCGTCGCCGAGGCGCTCGCCATCGTCCGGCGGTCCGTCCCGCCGCTGGTGGCCGACCGCGAGCCCGGCCCGGACATGGCGGCGGCGCTGCGGCTCGTGCGGTCCGGGGAGCTGGCGGCGCTCGTCGGGTAGGCGCCGCCCCGCGCCTCGCCCGCCGGGCCGCCACGTGCCCGCGGCCCCGTCCTACACTCCCGCCATGGCCATCCGCATCGTGGACGTCACCGACGACGCCAGCTTCGCGCTGGTTCCGCCGTGCGCCGACGCCGGCTTCGACCACCGCTCCTGCAACTACTGGGAGGACGCGGACCGAGGCTCGAAGGCCGCCCGCGCCAGCTGGCTGGGCGCGGCCGCTCCCACCCCGGCCGCCAAGCCGCGCCCTCGCAACCCGTTCGGCGACGACGAGGAGCCCGCCTTCAACCCCTTCGCGCCGGCGTCCGGCGGCCCCGCGTTCAACCCGTTCGCGCTCGACGACGACGAGCCCGCCCACAACCCCTTCGCCCCGCGACCCAAGGCCGCGCCGAGCGTCGGCGGCGACGCCCCGCCCAAGCTCCGCCTCCTGGCCCGGGGCCTCGCGGTGTTCGGCTCGTACGCCAAGGTGCTGCTGGTGGACGACGAGTCGGCGGCCTACATCCAGTTCGGCCCCCTCTCGGCCTATCCCCGGGCGATGCGGACCCGTGACCTCTACCCGAGGCTGCCGCAGTCGCCGCTCCCCGCGGTCATCACCTGCATCGCCACCACCGCGGCGGCCCGCGGGCACGGCCACGCGGCGATCCTGGTCGAGGCGGTGTGCGACGACCTTGCGCGTCGCGGGTTCTCGGCGGTGGAGACGTACCCCGAGGTCGGCGCGAGCCCGAACGCCACCAGCGCCGCGCAGCCGGCCTTCTGGGCCAAGCTCGGCTTCGTGGTGGCGGCAGCCGACGACCGCTTCCCGGTCCTCCGCCGCGAGTTGGCGTGACCGCCCGGGCCGCCCTCGGCGCGATCCTGGCGGCCGCGGCGCTCGTTTCGGGTTGCGGCGCGCCCTCGGCATCGCCGGGCAGCGCGGGAGCGGTGACTGGCCCCTCGGCCCCGCCTTCGGCCCCCGTCTCGTCGCCTCCGGGCCCCTCGGCCCCGGTTTCGCCGCCTTCGGCCCCCGCGACCGCCCCCTCAGGGCCCGTCGGCCTCCCGGTGTCGCCCGGGCCCAGCCAGCCGGTGCCGTCCGGGGCCCAGGTCACCCGCGACCCGGCGCTGCTGGCGATCCTCCCGGCCCCGGTCGCGGGCGTGCCCGTCACGGAGGAGCCGCAGTCCTTCGGCGAGGCGGTGGCCGACCCCGCGTTCGTGGCGTCCGTGGATCGCGCGGCCTTCGCGATCGCGGTCTCCGGCGGCGATCTCACGTCCGGCGTCGTGGCCCACCTTCGGCCCGGCGTGTACTCGGACGCGATGTTCTCCGACTGGCGCTCGAGCTACGACGACGGCGCCTGCGCCCAGGCTGGCGGCGTGGTGGCGCACGCGGAGGAGGACCAGGGCGGGCGGACCGTGTACGTGACGACCTGCGGCGGCGGCCTGCGCGTGTACCACACGTACCTGGCGAGCCGGGGCGTCATCGTCTCGCTCCTGACGAGCGGCCCGGCGGATCTGGGCGGGCAGCTGATGGCGGCGATCGCCGGGTAGGAGCCGGCGCCGCGCGGCCGGTGGATCGGGGCTCGCGAGCCCGGGAACGGCGGGCGTAGACTCCGGCGCCATGAGCACCGAGCACATCGCCACCGCCCCCTCCGGCCCGCGCCCCGTTCGCGCCCCGCGCGGCACCACCCTCTCCACCCGCGGCTGGCAGCAGGAGGCCGTGCTGCGGATGCTCATGAACAACCTCGATCCCGAGGTGGCCGAGAACCCGGACGCGCTCGTCGTCTACGGTGGCACGGGCCGCGCCGCGCGCAGCTGGGAGGCGTTCGACGCCATTGTCCGCGAGCTCCGGAACCTTGCCGACGACGAGACGCTCCTGGTCCAGAGCGGCAAGCCGGTGGCGGTGTTCCGCACCCACCCGTGGGCGCCGCGCGTGCTGATCGCCAACTCGAACCTGGTGGGCAAGTGGGCGACCTGGGAGCACTTCCGCGAGCTCGAGCGGAAGGGCCTGATGATGTACGGCCAGATGACCGCCGGGTCCTGGATCTACATCGGCACGCAGGGGATCCTCCAGGGTACCTACGAGACGTTCGCCGAG
>JAKAMV010000423.1 GCA_021812735.1 Chloroflexota bacterium
GCCCAGCCCAGCGTCGTGACCGGGTCGAGCGAGCTGCCGGACGGGAGCGCTGCCGGCTGCCACGGCTGTTGCGGCGCGTCGGTCCAGACGAGGTCGTAGAAGGTGGGCACGGCCGACGGGCCGGGTGTCGGGCCGGGGGCGGCGGATGCTGCAGGCGATCCGGACGCGCCCGGCACGGGCGACGCGGACGGCAGGGGCGTCGGCGTCGGCAGGACGCCGCCGGGGGCGGGACCCGTCCCGGGGACAGCGATGCCGATCGCCCCCAGCCCATCGCCGTTCGGGTTGGGCAAGCCCGGGCGCACGATCTCGAAATGCGGGCCGTAGTAGGTGCGCAGGATCTCCGGGTAACGCATGCCCTGCAGGGCGCAGCGGTAGGCACTCGCCTGGTAGAGGCGCCATCCATCGGCGTCGGCGCCGCACGCGGTGCCCGGCACGCCGGGCCGGTAGCCCGTGAGCAGGAAGCCGCCGTTCTTACGGACACTCACCGGCCAGGTGTCGAGCACCGCTTGCCGCTGCCGGTCGTTGGCGTCGTACCGCTCGGGCCAGTAGACCTGGTCCCAGCTGTTGTCCAGCACGTCGTAGCAGCCGGCCCCATGTGGGGCGGTGCGACCGCGCCAGACCATCGTGTAGAACCAGCCGTACTCCTTCACCGCGACCGCGCCGGCACGCAATGCCTCCGTTGGCGCGGTCGGACCGAACTCTGCGGCGACCACGGTGGTGACGTACTGCTGGAATGGCACGACTTGCACCGTCCCGCGCGCCGGCCCGAACGTCCGATAGACCCGGATCGTGGGCGGCGGCACGTATTCGTTGCTCCACCCCGTGCAGGTACCGCCTGCCGCGAGGGCGAACGGTGACGCGGGCGGCGCGACGAGGAGCAGGACGAGGGCAACTACAACCGATCCTGCCGCCAGGCGGCGGAGCATGGGCGGCACCTTACTCGGCTCGGGCCGCGTTGGCAACTCGGCCGCCCAGCCGGAGCCGTTTCACCGTCGACACGGAGGGGTGCCGCGGGGTCGTGTCGAGGGCGCCGCGCGGGGGATCAGCACGCGGGGGTCAGCGCGCGGGGGGTCAGCGCGCGGGGATCACCAGACGCTGCCCGGTGTAGATCGTGTTCGGGTCGCTGATCCCGTTTGCGGCGGCGATCGCCTGCACGCTGACGCCGTACCTGGCCGCGATCGAGGTCAGGTTCTCCCCGGGCGCGACCACGTGGATCAGGGGCGATGCGGGCGCGGACGCGGGCGGCGTCGCTGAAGGTCCTGCGGCGGGCGTCGGGTTCGGCGTGGCGGAGACGGATGGCGTGGCCGAGCCAGTGGGCGCGGCGGAGCCGACGAGATCTGGCGTTGACAGCGGCGACCGGGCTACCGACCCGGCCATGCCGGCCGCGGACGACGACGTGCCGCCGACCAGCTCGGCGGAGAGGAACGCTAGGCCGTATCCGGCGACCGCGGCGACGAGGAGCAGGACGAGCACGACGGCGAGACGACTCACCGTCGAGCCACCGAGGCGCGGCGACCCGCCGGGCGCGGCGGTGGTGGCTGCTTGCCCGAGACCGAGACCGAGGGCCGGTGCAGCCGCTGGCACCGCACCATGCTCCGGAGGGGGCGCGGCAGCCGGCTGGTCCGTCCCCGGCACGTGCGGCGCGGTCGGCTCGCTGGCCGCCGGCGCCGGTTCGTCGTTCACCGTCGGCCTGCCCAGCTCCGCGCTCGCCAGCCAGTACGCCTCGCCCGCGGCTGTCCGCTCCTCGGGCGAAGCATGCTCCGGGACGCCATCCTCGGGCGCGTCTGAATCTCCAGCCTCGCCGGGCTGCGGGCTTCCCTCGCTGGCGGGCTCTCGGCTCACGTGCGCGCCTGCGGGCTCGGTCGTACCGGCGGAGGGGGCGGCCGCCGTGGCCGTGGCGCCGGGCTGGACAGCCCCGGGCTGGACAGCCCCGAGCTGTGGGGACGCCTCGGCCGGGTACCGATCGCAGTCCGCGTAGTGGTCGGACAGGCACAACCGCAGCTGGTGCGCCGGGTCGATGGGCACGGGCTGCGGCCCGGCGAAGCAGCGGTGGTCCGGCCAGGGCGCCTGGCGGGCGCCCGGAGTTCCGTCGGGCAGCCCAAGGAGGGGGCAACCGGGGAGGGTCCGGGACGCCGGCGAGTCAACCATCTGTTGTCCATGATAGGGGTCGTGTCGCCTCCAGGCGCGGCGTTCGTGACGGCACCGGCGGCTTGGGCTTCGGCGGCGTCCCGGAAAGCAGGCGCTTCTGACCGATCCGTGGGCGTTCAGCGGCCGGGAAGCGGCGGGCAGTAGCCGCCCAGGCTGCGCATCACCAGCGCGATGAGGGCGCGCGCCGAGTGGAAGCCGTAGGCGATCCGGGTGAGCAGGCGGACCCGCGTATTGACCACCTCGACCCGCCCGTTGGACAGACCGTGGGTGAGCGCGGCGATGATGCCCTCCCAATGGCGGCGGACCTTGCGGGCGACCTCCACGAACAGCGGCAGCCCACAGCGGAGCGCCCAGGCGAGCCAGGCCTGCAGCAGCGCGATCCCTTCGGCCCCCGGAGCGCGAACACCTCGCGCAGCTGCTCCTTCAGGAGGTACGCTTGATAGAGCGGCGCGTTGAGTCGGACGAGCCGGCTGAGCCGGGCGCTCTGGCCCTCGGTGAGCTCGGCCGGTCGCCGGTAGAGCGCCCAGCGAGCCCCCTTGATCTCCGCCGAGAGCACCCGGTCGCCGCTCCGGCGAGCCTGGTTCCAGACCTCGCGGTGGAGCGCATCGAGGGCCTCGGTCGCCCAAGCCGCAACGTGGAAGGGGTCGGTGCAGAGGACGGCCTCGGGCGCCCGTCGCCGGACGACCCGCTCGATCCAGTCGCGAGCCAGGCAACCTGATCGTCGAAGGCTCGGGTGTGCCCTGCTCCATGGCGGGCCCAGGGCACCGCGGCGACGATCACCCCGTGGCGCGGGCAGCGGACCCGCGGCGCGTCGGCCTCCAGCTACGCCTTCGTCACTCCAAGATCGAGCGCCCGCCAGCGCCGTCGCCCGTCCCCAGCGTCATAGCCCGGACAGCGTTGCCGACAGATTCCGCAGCGGTGGCGATCCCGGCGCTGCAGCCGCACTCGCACGACGAGTGAGCCGGACCGCTCCTCGAGGGACGCGTCGTCCACGCCCGCCCGCTCGACACCCAGCAAGCGGGCCCATACCCTCAATCCGCGCACGCCGTCTCCTCGCCCTGGTTGAGTCTGACAACCCATACCATGGCACCAGACGGCGTGCGCTGCTGTGACCTGCTCAGCTCGCCCACCGATTCAGCAGTGGACCCTCATTTCGGGGCGCTCGAGAGATGCCCTCCATGCTTTGGACTGACGCGTCTGTCGCGAGACTGGTGGCGACTGCCACCAGTCGGCTGGCATATTCCTCGGGGTCCTTGGCTGGCGCGATGAGACAAGTTGCTGGAGGCACGGGCATCACCACCGGCTCAAGGTATTCGACCAGATAGACGGTGAGCGGTGCGAGCCGGCCGTGGAACGGAGTGAGGGCGTTCCAAAGCGCACGCTGCTGACGTCTTGGACCGTGCAGGCGCTGCACAGGCGATATCTGTCGCTTCCAGTCTTCCCCGGCCGGCGCGTAGTCATCCCACAGCTCGTTGAGCCGCGCCCGAAGGCTGTCGGGGCCCGGACAAAACGAACACGGTGTGCGCAACACCATAGCAGCGGCGCGAGCCTTCTCGAGCATCGGCCCCTGCGCATCTGGCGTGCCTAGCGTTCGCGCGTGCTCGTCGATCACCTCGTGCTGGCGAAGGACAGCAGCGAGCCACTCGCGCCACACGACGCCGGTCAGGCCGAGCTCCCGCAGCTGGCCGTCGGCGTCAGCATGCCGGTCGAATGGCTGAACCTTCAGGCCGTCGGGGACGAGGACTGCGACGCAGAACCAGACTGGCGGAAAGGAATCTTCCGACCAACCGGGGTTCCGCAGCTGGAACTCACGCGTCTACCTGCGGGCCGGCCTTGGCCGAGATCGGGTCCGGGTGTCAGGCGGTGGCGGCGACCCGGGTGGGGGTGAGGTCGAAGAAGCGGGGCGGCTCCTCCACCCGAAGCGCCGTGAAGATGGCGGCCTGGCGCGCCGTGATTTCGGTGCGCTGGCGGACCTCGCCGGCCGAGCCCGCGAAGCGCCCCAGGTGGAGCTTCTCGAGCTCGTCGCGCAGGGTGCGCCAGGTCTCGCCGGTGGCGTTCTCGGCGATCCGCACGAGGAGCATGGCCAGCCAGCAGAGCAGGACGTGGGCGCGGATGCGCGTCTCCTTGTGGTGGTAGACGGGGCGCAGCTCGAGCGTCGTCTTCATGTCGCGCCAGGCGCGCTCGACCTCCAGGAGCTGCTTGTAGCCGAGCGCGACCTCGGCCGCGCTGAGCGAGGGATCGCTGGTGCGCAGGAGGAACGTGCCATCCAGGCGCGCCTCGGCAGCCACCGCGCCATGATCGATGCGCAGCAGGCCTGCCTTCGTCGCCCGCAGGAAGCGCCGGTACGCGGGCTTCTCGCGGAGGCGGCGGGCGAGGTCCTCGCGCACCGCCGCTGAGGCATCGTCGGAGCCCGCGATCGCGGCTTCGAGCTGGTCGAGGAGCTGCTGCCGGACCAGCGCATCCCGTGCCGCTTCCTCGGCGTTGCGGCAGACCACGAACCGATCGCGCATGGTTCCCGCGTCGAGGACGACCTCCTTGACCTCGAGGGTGTCGCTCACCCGCTGGTAGCGGCCCTGGCGGGCCAGGGCGGCCTGGGCTTCCTTCGAGCCCGCGCGGAGCTTTGCGCCGGTGATGGCGTGGCCGCCGGCGCGCTGCAGGTAGCGGCGGTTCTCCGCGCTGTTGAAGCCCCGGTCGGCCACCCACACCACCCGGGCGAGCTTCCAGGCCAGGAGGTCGTCCTTCACCTGCCGGATCAGCTCCTGGTCGCTCGCGTTGCCGGGGAAGGTCCAGGCCCGGATGGGGATGCCGGTGCGCGTGACCGCGAGGCCGAGCACGATCTGGGGCAGGTCGGGCCGGTGGTCCTTGGAGTGCCCGTACGCCCGAAAGCCCTTGGGCGCACCGTCGGATGACGTGTCGGCGGCGTCGGTCTCGAAGGAGGTGCTGGTGGTGTCGAAGAAGAGGAGGTCGACTTCGAGGTCCAGGAGCGTGGCCGTCGCCCAGTAGACCTGTTCCGCGAGCGCTCCTTCGATTTCGAGGAGCCAGTCCATCGCGCGGTAGCACGCATCATCGCTGAGGGCGGGCAGGCCCGGAACGGCGACGTGCTCGCTCACCCAGCCCGCACAACTGAGCTTGGAGGCAGGCGCCAGGGCCCGGTTGGCGACCATCGCGAAGAGCACCCGCTCGACGGACGCGTCGAGCCGCCGGCCCTGCAGCAGGCGGGTCAGGATCTCGTGCAGGCCCACGCGCCGCCAGAGCTGATCGAGGGCCCAGGCCCCGCCCAGCGCCCGCGACTCGAGGAAGTGGAGTTCGGGAGCCTATGCGGCCAGCGCCTCCTCCGGCGGGAGGGCCCGGGCCAGGGAGCCGATCAGGCGGCGGATCGCATCGCGATCGAGCGCATCCTCCCGGCCGAAGTTGTACAGGATGCGGACCATCGAGCGGTGGGTCTTGGAGTCCCACACGTTGTGCGCAAGCAACAGATAGCGGACCTCGGTGCCATCAGGGTTGTGCCGCCGGGTGGTCCGCAGGTACATGCTCAGGATGCTCCCAGGACCTACCTAGCCCGTCAAGACCGACGCAGCACGGTAGTACATCTATGCGCTCGGCGTCTGGAGAGGCTCTTGGCGGCCCTTTCCGTGCTCAGATCGGCCTGTTCGTCTGCCTCGGCGGCCGATCAGCTGCGGAAACCGGGTCAGGGCGTCAGGACTGAACCGGAGGACAGGGCCGCTGCCCGGGCGCCGGGGATTGGGCGGCCGACGACCAGCGAGGCGCGCCACGAAGGAACACGCGAAGGGGGTCCGCAGGGTGCCTACGCCAGCGGGGGGCCTCCGACGACGGTCACGAGCCGCGGAAGGCTGATCCCGACAGCGGTAAGGACATCCCGGGCACGACACTCGCTGGTCGCCAGGGCAAGAAGCAGTTCGCCGACGCCAGGGTCCCTGCGTGCGGCGAGGCCGCGCTCTAACGCTGCCTCGATCACGGTCTTCGCGTCGGCGGAAAGTCCGGGTCCCGGATCTCGTCCTGTCCGGGCGTCGCGGGCGGCGCGCGATACCGTGGAAGCCTCGAGTCCCGCCTTGTGTGCCAGGGCGGCGCCCTTCTTGTGTTCCATCGTGGCCACGAGGAGATCCAGGCTGTCGGTTCCCTCCGCGGCACCACGTCCAGCGGTTGCCCGGGCCACGACATCCTGGAAATCCGGGCAGGGGCGATGAAACGCAGGTCCGCGTTGCCGATGGAAACCCAGCCTCATCGCTCCTCCCGGGCCCCCGAAGCCCCGTCGCCTCTCCTCAGCAGATCGTCACCGTACGGATCGTCGCACGGATCACTTCAGCGGCGCGGGTCAAGTCCGCCGCATCCCTACGAGCGCGACGACAACAGCGGGCCTGGGGGAGTCTCGCCTGGCGCGAGACTCCCCCAGGCAGTCCTCGCGCGAGGACGCTTGCCGGTCACGGTCTAGGGCAGCACCACGCTGTTCGATTCTGCGGATCCCTGGCCGACCTGGCCGCTCTCGTCCAGGTCCCATCCCATAGCCCTGGTCTTGTACCGCCCCGCGCCTGGCGCATCCCAGAAGTAGCCATTGGCGGGACACCAGATGGTCCCCGTACCGGTCTTCGAGCACATAGGGAAGCTGTTGACCGCGTACCAGGTAATGCAGTTGCCGGACGGGAACTCGACGCTGCAGCGGTCGAGGTAGTTCGTCACGCCCATGCTGTTCACGGTGCCGCTGCAGTTGAGGACCGACTGCAGGCCGACAGTCGTGCTGTTCAGCTTCAGGATGAAGGCGCCGATGCTGCAGAGTGTGTCCATGGGCATAACCCTCCCGTGGGCCGCGCTCGTCGACGTGCCGAAGGCAACCGTTGCACCGGGCTCGGGTGAGGCTGCCTCGACCGGGCCCGCGAGCACGGCCACCATAATGCATGCGACGAGAAAGCGCACAGCAAACCTGCCGCTTTCGGGAAACACGATGCACTTCCCACCTGCGAAATCCCGGATGAAGAGCGACGCCGTATGTCGACGCATGTCTCCTCCCTCACTCGATTTGGATCAGGGCGCGCGCGAGCTCAAACCGTGTGGGCGTCCCGCGCAGACAAGACGCTCCCGTTGCTCTCTCGATATGCCCTCCCTGGTATTTGTGCCTTGACCGCCCACGTCGTAAGCGAATGGTTCGACGCGTCGGTGGCGGCGCATGCATCAGACGAGAACGACTACGGCTCGTGTTGCGCATAGACCACCAGGACCCAGCGAATCGATCCCTGCGCCTGGCTGTGCTGGTGGTGGTTCTGCGGGGGAAGCGGTTGTCGTTCGTTGGCGGCCACCTCGCGCCCGCAACCGGGGTAACGGTATATGCCCGACCAGGGCGCGGCCTCGCCCGGCGGTTGCTGCTGATCGAACGCGGCATCCGTCGATTGGGTCAGAAGGTTCGCGTACTTGTACAGTGCCACGTCTCTCTCCCACCGCGCGACCTCGGTCGTTGCTCCTCCGCCGGCCGTCGCTAGCCCTTCTGCACGCTCAAGATCTGGTCGTCTGCGCCGCCGAGGTACGGCTCCGGTGCCGTTCCCCAGTCCCATCCGACGCCGGTGTAGTTGGCGCCCTGCCACCAGATCGGATGTCCGCCGTTGAGTGGCTTGAAGGAACTGATCTGCTTGGCCCAACCGATGACCGAGAGATCCGGATATGGGTCGTACGCGTCGAAGAACGAGCCGCTGTAGTTGGCGTTCTGATACCAGCGAACAAACGCGGTCAGGAGCTGCTGCGGGGCCAGGGCGTTGGCTGCGATGACGCGTTGTTCGTCGGTCTCCAGGTCGACAGCGGACCTGAAGCACCGGATCACGGGGTAGTCGCGGTCGTGGCAGTTGTAATGGGCCACGTCGGTGAGCGGGATCGAAACTCCGTCGAGTGTCGCCGTCATGCCAGAGGCGCCTGCCGCTCCGACATCGGAAGGCAAGGCTGCCGCGAGCAGGCTCAGCCCGAGAAACAGTCCGGCACCGGCTCGCGCGGTGCGCGTGATCACGTTCG
>JAKAMV010000424.1 GCA_021812735.1 Chloroflexota bacterium
CAGGATGGCTCGACCCGCTCGACGACCGCGTCCAGCGGCCATTCGATCTTCATCCATGTCTCGGCGAGGAAGATGTGCTGACGTGACGCCAGGCTCGCTGTGGGTGTCCACGTGGGGGAGGGGATAGGCCCGGTCCCCAGCCGAAGCCAGACCGGTCCCGATCGGCTGCCGATGACCTCCAGGGGTCCTCCAGGGGTCCACCGGGATAGCGCGCCACACCGGCGATGTTGAGGACCATGCCGCTGGCGATCAGGATCGCGACGATCCGCATCGTGCCCGTTCGTGAGACTCCAGCGTCATGGATTGGCATCTACCGGCTCGGAGACAGCCCGAGGGCCCGCTTGGCCTGTTCGAACTCCTCGTTGCTGATCTCACCGCGGGAGAGACGCTGCTCGAGGACTTCGAGACCCAGCTCCGCCTCGAGGCGCCGACGAGGGCCGAACAGCATGCGGGTGCCGCGGGAGACCAGGTAGTAGAGAACCATCAGGAGCCCGATGAAGACCAGGAGCCCGACGATCAGCGTTGTCACCTTCACGCCCTCATTTCGTCGTCCGACCGCCTCGTCAGTGCGATATGGGTGTCGCTTGCTTGCATAACCCAGGAAGAGGTCACCGATCGGCTGTGCCGCCGTCTGGTGCCTCCCGTAGCGTGGTCTCGACGATCGAGTCAACAGAATGGCCGGTGTTCCTGCGAGACGATGCCGACTTGTACGGCGCCCCGCCAACGTATTGAGTGAACGTCAACTGGCCTTTCGGGGCCGCCGTTTGTGGCTGAGAGATCCACAGGTGCTTGTCGGTGGCAGCAACAAACATCGGATCAGGAGGCGCCAGCTCGCCGTCTTTGGGTCCATGCGCGGAAGCGGCAAGTCGAATCAGGTTGTTTCCTGACGAGCCCTAACTGCCGTTCTCGTAAACGTGGAGCAAGAACTCAGGCATGCCATCGCCGCTCGAGATCCCAGCGTCTCACCAGCATGTGCTTGCGAGATCACCACCGTCGGCGGCCGATCAGCGCCCTCGACGGCCGCCCCGCGCTAGCCTGATGGCCAGCGTGATGACCACCACTGGGACCACCACGATCAGTGTAATCAGCGTCAGTTCGGCCACGCCCATCTCACTTCTCACTTCCTGTCTGCTCGTCTCACACCGATGCCGGATTGGATTTGATCGGCAGCAGAAGATAAGCGGAGTTCGTGCTATGCGGAACGTCTATTGGCAATGCGCTCTTGTCTCCCCGTCAGGCGTGCGTCTAGGCGGCCCAACGCCCCGCAACAGCACCAATCGATCAACTCCTGCTGCCGGAATCAGTGCGGTTCAATCATGCAGATCGTCTGCCCGGCGCCCATCGCAATCGCCCCCATCGTGTCAATCAAACACGGCGGATGCGAATGACACCGTCGCGGCTCCCATCCATTAGGGCACCGCGCCGGGTGCGGTGCTTTCAGTAGCCCCACGAGTCAGAGTACGTCCCACCGGCATATCCGATCTGGTCTACCCACGGGTAATACGTCTGCACGCAGATCCCGACTGCGCAGAGCTGGAACTGGCCCTGGCCCCAGACTTCGACTAGGCCATTGCCGACGCCGCCCCGCTGGAGCTGCGGCGTTGGGCCGCCGATCTCCGTGTAGGTCCAGCCGGCCATCTTCTCTGACGGGTACTTCTTTGCCGAGTAGCTCGTGAGCGTGCTCCCGTTCGAGCACCAGTTGAGTTGCTGGTTGTAGGTCCAGAGCCGCTGGCCGAATGTGTTGTTCTGGAACACCGTTCGGATCATGCCCCAACAGCCACCTGCAGTGGCCACGAGGGCACCGCTGGACGTCGCGGCGGTGACGGTGGAAAGGGGCGGTCCGGCCGGCGTTTCGGCCAGCCTCACCGCCGCCTGCTGCTCGGGTGCGAGGGCGGCGAATGCCGTCTCAGGATCGGACGACCCGAAGACACGGGCGGCAAGGCTGGCGGCCTGGGCCGCCGTGATGGCTGAAGGTCCACTCTTCGCGGCGGCTGGGAACGGGAACACCATGGCCGTCACTAGCACCGAACAGGCGAGCAGGATGCGAAGTCGAGTCATCTGTCACTCCTTGGTGTGGATCCCCTGGCGCGACGACTCAAGCCGGTCGAGTCGTCGCGCAAGACCGTGTTGACGATTAGCTCCAGCATCCCTCCTTCCTGCGGGTCACCGAGTCGGCCGATGCGGCAGAGACCGGCATCGACTGCGCCACACGGCGACGGCGTCACTTCTTGCCGGCGCTCACGATCTGGTCATCGGCGTTGCCCAGCGTGGCCTCGGACGAGGTGCCCCAGTCCCACATGAAGCCCGTGTAGCTGGGTCCCTGCCACCAGACCGGATGCCCGCCGTTGAGCGGTGTGAACGAGCTGATCTGCTTGGCCCAACCGATGACGGACAGGTCCGGGTAGGGGTCGTAGGCCTCGAAGAACGCCCCGCCGTAGTTCGCGTTCTGGTACCAGCGCACGAAGGGGCTCAGGAGCTGCTGCGATGTGGCGGCACTCGCCGTCCCTGGGGCCTGCTCATCGGCCTCGAGCTGGGCCGCGGTTCGGAAGCACCGGATCAGGGGGTAGTCGCGGTCGTGGCAGGTGTAATGGCCGACGTCGCGCAGCGCGATGGGCCCCCCGTCGAGCGTGGCGGAGAGCTGCCCCGCCGTGCTGGCCTCTGCCTGGGACGACGGCAGGAGCAGCGCGAGCACCCACGCCGACACGATGAGCAGTGGCCAGCGGCGCGGCGCCTGGTGGGCGCCCCTCCAGCTTGAGTCGTGCATCCCTTCCGCCTCCTTTGTGGCAGCTGGGACGCAGGCCCATGCTCAGCCCGCCCGTGCGCTCCGCCAAGCGATGGAACCCCGCAGCTGCGATGGCGGGGTATCCCGCAATCGATGCACCAAGTTCCACTGGCCGGCTCCAGGGCTCGGCGCGCCGACTATCATCCGGGCGCGCGATCCGCACGCAACCGGAGGTCCGTCCGTGACCGACACGCGCTCTCCAAAGCTCGCCCGCCCGCGCCGAAGGTTCGACCTCCTGCTCGGCGCTGGGCTGGGGCTGGCGCTCGCGGCCTTCGCGATCTTCGCCTGGGTCGTGGTCGTCGGTCCGCCGCCCAACGACCTGGGCGTGGCCCACCCGGCTCCCGACACCTGGGTCGTGGCCTCCGTACCGATCGGCGGGCCGGTCTGGAACGCCGGCGTGCGCCCGGGCATGGAGGTGATCGGCGTCGGGCCAGCGGGAGCGGATCCCGCCGTCACCTGGGACAGCCTCCTCGTGACCGACGGAACGATCCGGATCGGCATCTCGCGTCTACCGCTCCCGCCGAGCGGCGATCTCGCGATCCTGTCCGGGCTCGCGTTGCTCCTGGCGGCGGTGGCCGCCTTCCGCCTTCCGAACGTGGCCTGGCTCCTCGCGCTCGGCTCGCTCTCGGTGACCACGCTGAACGTCACGCTGCTGTTCGACCCGCCGATCGACCTGGCGCTACTCCTGGCCGGCCCGGTTACCGGGGCCCTCTACGCATCCGATCGGCGCAGGCGGCTGCACCCGCGAGTGGCAGTCCTCGCGGGAGCCGTGGTGGCGGTCGTGCTGGCCGCGTGGGGCGTTGCGTACCTGGGCCGCCTGGAGGACTGGCGGACCCTGCCGTGGCCCTCGGTGCTCGCCATGGCAGGGATGACGTCGCTCGGAGTCGCGGGTGTCGTGCACGCGGCGTGGCGCCGCGCGCACGCTCGCCAGCACGCGTCGAGCCTTACGGCCGGCACGAGCCTGGCACTGCTCGCCGATGAGCTGGTGCCCGGCCGGGCGCGGACGCGGCTCTCGGCGATCGAGCGCGAGCGGGCCCGCCTGGCGGACGACCTGCACGCCGACGTGCTGCCCGACCTGTCGGCGGTGATCCGCGAGATCGAGGCGGGCGCGGCGCCGGAGGATGCCGCCCGGCGCCTGCGCGGCATCGCCGCCGAGCTGCGCGACCTGATGAGCGAGCGCCGCCTGGCCGTCCTCGAGGAGCTCGGGCTGGTGCGCGCCCTCGAGTGGCTGGCCGAACGGGTCCAGGAGCGCACCGGGGTGCCGGTCGAGCTCGACGTGGTGGGGGGCTCCCACGACGATCCGGAGACGCGCCCGCCTCGCGAGGTGGAGCTGGCGGTCTACCGCGTCGCACAGCAATCGCTCGACAACGCGCTCCTGCACGCCGGGCCACGAACGGTGCGTGTGCGTATTGACGTGGACGCGACCCATGTAGCGCTCGAGCTCGGCGACGACGGGGTGGGCATGCCCGCCGGTGCGGAGGATCGCGCGCTCCGGGCGGGGCATCTCGGTCTGGCCGACATGCGGCAGCGGGCGGCCGCGATCGGGGCCGCCTTCTCGATCAGTCCGCGCGCCGGCGGTGGCACCCTGGTGGCGGTCCGATGGCCGCAGTGATCGCTGTCGCCATCGTCGACGACCACCCGGCCACGGCCGCCGGCCTCGCGGCGCTCCTGGCCCGAGAGCCCGACCTGGCTGTGGTCGGCACGGCGGGATCACTGGCCGAGGCGATCGAGCTGCTGGAGCACCAGACACCGGACGTCGCCCTCGTGGACATCCAGATGGGGGGCCAGCCGGCCGGGTTCGAGATCCTCCGTCGCTTCGCTCGGCCGGGTGGACCCGCCGTCATCCTCTTCAGCTCCTACGACTACCCGGGGTTCCACGCCCGCGCCATCGAGCTCGGCGCACGCGGCTACCTGGCGAAGGCCGCACCGCTCGCGGAGATCGTCGCGGCGATCCGGGCGGTGGCGGCCGGTGGCACAGCCTTCAGCGCTGCGGCCATCGAAGACGCGCGGCAGGCCCCGCGCCCGCCCTCGGAGCGGGAGCTGCAGGTCATCAGGCTCCTTGCCGCGGGCAACTCCAACGACGAGATCGGGGCCCGCCTGGGTCTCACCGAGAAGTCGGTCGAGAGCCACCTGCGGCGGCTGTTCGGGCGCTACGGGGTCGCGACGCGGACTGAGCTCTCGCTGCTGGCCGTGCGTCAGGGATGGATCGAGGCGGGGACGTAGCCGAGGCGCCGCCGAGGACTTGCGGCAGAGCGCGCACATCGGAGCCCACCCCTACGGGACGAGGACGCCAACATCCCACGTCGCATCCAGGGCTTTGACTGTCACCCTGCGTTCCGGCCCTCGCAATCCTTGCCTCCATCCCGCAGAGGCAAGCTGTTACGGCGCCCCTGCCTGAATCGGCCCCGTTCACCTTGTTGGTGGGTCTGGCGTTTGGCCGGGGTCGCTCTGGGAGGGGCGCGACCAGACGTCGCGGCCCGAGCCGCAGTGTGCCGGGCCCTCGGCGGGAGGAGCCCGCTGCCTCTGCATGCTGGTCCCTTGATGCCAACGCCGCGCCGCGTGACGGGCGAGGTCGGCCGCGCGCTCGTGCGCGTTGGCGAGGTATCCCGCTATGCCGGCTGCGGCATTCCGCGCTCGCGCTTCGGACGTGCCCCGTCGCACGATCTCAATCGTCGCCCGACGAGCACGCCACAACGGCAGCCGGAGGGCGCGGCGAGTGGAAGCGAGGGAGGATGTGAACATGACGGCCCGAGCACGAGCAGTGTCAGCCCTGTTGGTGATCCTGGGATTGCCGTCAGCGGCGGACCGGCAATCGCGGCGACACCGGTGAGCGACCCGCCCGCGAAGGTGGACATTACGGCGACGGCGGACGGACAGCACTTCATCCACGACACGGCCGAACGGTTCACGAAGTCCGGGTATCCCACCGATCCCGCCACTCTCGCCGCCTACCGCTTGGCGGACGACGCCGTTGTCGTCGCGCCGCGCGCGAGCGTCGTGGCCGACGAGCGAGCGTCTGGTGGCGGTACTCACGTGAGTGTCTCGCTGGCACCAGGAAACCGCAGCGAGCCACAGAACGGCTCAATTTCACCCATGGTGATCGGCTGGCAGAGGAGCGGCGGAGGCTGCTATGGGTCGCTCTATCGCGGCGCGAGCCACATGGACACCTGCTCGACCCTCTACTGGATGGCTGACGACGGTGACTCCGCCAACAACTACTGGCGGGCCGACCTCACCTCCACGATGTTCGCGGCCGGCCAAACGTTGTCTTGGGGCTGGATCGCCGCGGACCAAGATGCGGGCCCGTAGATGTACTTCGCGGGCGCCAACTCTTGGTCTCCCGCCCAGGATCTCAACCTGTCCTGCCAGACCGTCGGCCTCAGCGTGACGGTGCTCGGCATCGGCGGCGGCTTCAGCACCATGGCCTGCGAGTCGTGGGACATCTCGAAGTCCGCCGGCACGGCCCTCGGGTACTTCAAGAACCAGTGGTCGTGGGGGTCCTTCCTGCCAGGGAAGAACATCGATCGGCAGGTCGCGCTCGAGATCGCGACGTCGAGCGCGCAGTCGGGCGGCAACGTCACCTTCGGCTCTAGCTGGGACTTCGCGGCCTATTGAGCACCCTGGAACAGGGCGAGAGGGTGGGAGAGCGTACCGCCTCGCCCTGTTCCACCTCTTCGAAGCGAGGATCATGACGCCATGCACGCGCGAGCGATCGGGCTTCTGTCCTGCGCCTGGCTGATCGTCGGTTGCGGGTCTGTGCAGCCGACGGCCGTGTCGACGCCCGCCTCGACGCCGATGCCGTCGACGACCCCGGTCCTTGCGGTCGGGATCCTGTTGGACGAACTGATCGGCGCGCAGACGACGAGGTACCGCATGAGCGACGGCACCACCTGGGAGCGCGCGAATGACGCGTTCCACGTGCTCTATCACCAGCCCTCCGGATCGACGCTCTTTCTGGCATCGGTGGACAGCGCGGGTCCCTTCGTCATGCTCATCGGCGGGCAGGACGGCCTGCCGGCCGAGTGCCGCCATGTGCTGGGATACGGCGGGCGGGATCTCGATGGCGCAATCGATGTGCACCTCGTCAACGCCGAGCACGACGTCGTGCTCGCGAAGGCGCCGTCGTTCGGCGCGTCCGCCATCCCGTCGGCCGGCGTGTATCCGGAGACCGTGCGCTTCTGTCTCGACGACGACGCGCGCGTGGAGCGCGCGATCTCCATCCTGCGGCCGACGCCGACGAAGTGACCGGACGCGCCGCCACCGGCCGCGGACGCAGGAGAAGGGGGCACCAGGGGCCCCGGCACGGCGACCGCCGCCGCTGGGCAACCGGTGCCGGCGCCTCCTCGACCCCGAGCGCGTGGCGATCCTCTGGAGGATGTGGACACAGGTCATCCTGGCGTTGCAGGAACCCGACACCCTGGCAAGCGGCTCGACCGCGCTATGGCGGCTCACGCCGACGTCGACCGCTGCGCCGCTGTCAGGGGGAGAACGCCCACGTGCTCCGAACTGGCCCGTCGCTCTTGGGATCCTGTGCGGTGTGGTGCGGTCCTCGGGGGCGCCTGTAGGCCATTGCGGCGTGCCAGCCGATGCGCGTCTGCCGGACGCACTTCTGGGCGAGAATGAACTTCAGCCCAAACGGTACGTACTACTGGACGGGCGGTCATGGCTGAGTCCCCCAATTGGCCCATCGCCGGCTTCGGCGACACGCCGGTGGAGCATGAGGTGTCGGATCGATGTGGAATCGGGGACTCTCCAACCGATTTCGGTGGTTCGCCATCGGACTCGCTGCGGTGCTTGTACTCGCCCTGCTGTACTTGTGGGTCATGAGCACCCAATTGCGTCCTCTTCTGTAGTCCAGCCCGGCGGGCATGCCCCATCGTCCGAATTGTCGTCCGCTGGCAACTGCTATCGCGCCAATGGGCGCAGCATTCGTGCGAGAACGATCCTGCGTGGCTGTCGAAGGTCAACCCACAGTCTCGAACCCGCTCATTTCCACGGTTGCTCCGGTTGATCCGCCTCGTTCCCATGAGGAACGGCAGCGCCCACCAGGCCACACCGAAGATCAGGTCCCCTGAGACGACAGAGACGACGTCGGTGACAACGACCAGGCGGGAACGCGCGAAGACCTCGGGAAGCGGCCGCTGGGCGGCGTGACAACGCATGCAAGGACGTCGGGCGTGGCGGCCCAGAGGAGCGCCGCCACGGCGATGGCCACGGCAGATCACCGGGCACAGCTCCACCGGGTCGCCCGGGTCGCCCGGCTGGGGCGCATCCGGCTGCTCCGTCTCGCTGCCCCCGGACCCTGCGCTACCATAGGCGCCCGGGCCGCTCGCGTCGCTCTGTCCGTGCCCCGCAGGGCC
>JAKAMV010000425.1 GCA_021812735.1 Chloroflexota bacterium
CGTGGCGCACGGGGGTACGCTCTCCGGCGAGCACGGCGACGGCCGGGCGAGGAGCGAGCTGCTGGAGCGCCAGTACTCCCCGAACCTGCTGGCCGCGTTCCGGGCCTGGAAGGCCGCCTGGGACCCACGAGGCGCCCTCAACCCCGGGATCATCGTGGACCCGCTGCCGCTCGACGCGGACCTCCGGCGGCCGCGCCCGACGCTGCTCGCGCTGGAGCCGTCGCAGGCGTTAAGCTCCGACGGCGGCGACCCGCGGGCCGCGATGGAGCGGTGCATCGGGATCGGCAAGTGCGTGTCCGACATCGGCACCGGCCGCCTGTGTCCCAGCTACCGCGCCACGGGCGAGGAGCGTGACTCAACCCGGGGCCGGGCGCGCCTGCTGCAGGAGATGGCCGCGGGGACGCTGGCGGCCGACGGCTGGGCGAGCCCGGAGGTTCTGGGCGCGCTGGACCTGTGCCTCGGCTGCCGGGCGTGCCTCTCCGACTGCCCGACGGGCGTGGACATGGCCACGCTCAAGTCGGAGTTCCTCGACCACCACTACCGGGGCAGGGTCCGCCCGCGCGCCCACTACGCCCTCGGCCGGTTGCCCCTGTGGCTCCGCCGCGCCCGGCGCGTCCCGGGCGGCTGGCGCCTCGCCAACGCGGTCGCGGGGTTCGGCCTCACGCGACGGCTGGTCGCGCGAGCTGCCGGGCTGGCCGGCGAGCGGCGCTTTCCCCCGCTCGCCCCGCGCACGTTCGCGGCGGGGTTCCGTGGCCGCCCTCATCCTCCGGCGGCGTCGGGAGCGCCCTCGCGCCCGCGTGTCGTGCTGTGGCCCGACACGTTCACCAACCATCTCGCCCCGGGGGTGGGCGACGCGGCCGTCAGGGTGCTCGAGGCGGCGGGGTTCGAGGTGGCGCTGCCGCAGGACGAGGTGTGCTGCGGCCTCACCTGGCACACCACCGGCCAGCTCGACGGGGCGCGGCGCGTGCTCCGGGCCTCGCTCGGCGCGCGCGGGCTCGGGGGCGACGCACCGGTGGTGGTGCTCGAGCCCTCGTGCGCCGCGATGCTCCGTCGCGATCTCCCGGAGCTGCTGCCCGACGATCCCCGCGCGCCCGCGCTCGCACGCCGGGTCGTGACGCTGGCGGAGCTGCTCGACCGCGCGGGCTGGCGGCCGCCCGAGGCCGCGCCCGTGCACGCGATCGTCCAGCCGCACTGTCATCAGCAGGCCGTCCTGGGGGACGCCGCCGACCGGCGGCTGATGGCGGCCGCTGGAATCGAGGCCGACGAGGTGCTCTCCGGCTGCTGCGGTCTGGCCGGCAACTTCGGCGCCGAGGCCGGCCACGAGGCGATCACCCGGGCCGTGGCGGAGCAGAGCCTCCTGCCCGCGCTGCGAGCCGCGGCCAGCGACACCGCGATCCTTGCCGACGGGTTCTCGTGCCGGACGCAGGTCGCGTTCCTCGACGGTCGGCGGGCGCGCCATCTCGCCGAGGTCCTCGCCGACCGCCTCGACGGTCCCGGGGCCCGCCGCACGTGCTAGCGTGGCCGCCACCCCAGCGTCGAGCGGGGCAGTCACCGACGGGGGCGTCATGACGGAGCAACCGGGCCTGAGCGTGGACGCCGCCATCCAGCTCGAGGAGATCTTCGGCGAGGACGGGGTGGTGGCGCCCGTCGCGGGCCATGGCGCCCAGGGCAACACGCGGCTGGTCGAGCTGATCGGCCAGCACCTCCGGCTCAGGGGCAGGATGAGCTTGGCTATCACCGGCGCCTCACGGACGTCATGAACAGCCGCGAGGGCATGTTCCGGATCACGGACGCGATCGTGCTGCGGCGCAACGGCGACGCAACCCGGGTCTCCGTGCCGGACCTCTGGGTGTCACCCGCCGAGGTGACGCTGATCGCGGACCTCGAGGGCGGCGAGGCGGGCCCCAGCCCGCAGGACCTCGCGATCGCGAAGCTCCCGACGGGCATGATCATCGTGACCCCGGGCCACACCATCAACGGCACCGTGTACACGCCGCCGGGCGCCCAGCTGGACGTGTTCATCGAATCGCCGACGCCGCCGTTCGTGCCCATGACCGATGTCCACACCCGGTCCCTGGCCGACCGGCGCGTGCGCGCCCACTACGAGTTCGCGGTGCTCAACCGGCGCCACATCGTCGCCGCCAGCGCGATGCCCGAGCATCTCCACGAGGCGCGACGGACGCTGTAGCCTCAACGGGGCTGCGCCGTCCACGCCCCTCGCGCAGGCGCCGTTCGCGGCCTAGAGCCGGTCCCCGGTGTTGGGCCAGTCGATCGGCGCGCCGCCGGCAAGCCACCGCGCCTCGTGCGAGCGCTCGTCGGCCAGGACCACGGCCCTGACGTGCGCCCGGTTCACGAGCAGGGCGTCGTGCCGCTCACGCACGGCCTGCCAGCGGAGGGTGTACTCGAGCACGGCCTCGGTCAGGGGCAGCCACGAGCGGCGCTCGGCAAAGGCGACCGGGTTCTCGTACAGGGGCGAATGGAGATAGCCGTGCACCACGTACGGCCCCACGTAGACGGTCACAGGCGCGTCCGCCGTCGGGAGTCGCTTGAGGCCCGAGCCACGCGGGCCGGTCGCAACCACCACGGCCATGTCGGCCAGGCTGATGCCGCCAGCGCGGGGGCGCGTCACCTGCGAGGTGGCCAGCGAGCGCGACCGGACATCCTCGGCGGCGACGCTGGTCGAGGCCACCAGCAGGTCGGCCAGGCGGTCCCCCTGGAGCTCGATCCGGGCGTGGACGACGTGATCGGTGATGTCGTAGGCGAGGAAGTCG
Source organism: Chloroflexota bacterium (assembly GCA_021812735.1). The sequence goes on from JAKAMV010000425.1 coordinate 2,772, forward strand.
ATCATGCCTTCGGCTGGGAGCCTCGCTGACGCGAGATGCCGGAACTGCCGACGATGGACGCGGGGGAGCGCCAGGGCGACACCCGCGCCGCCACCGTGGAACGGGCTGCGAACAGCTGCGGGCGTCATCGTACAGGCCACTGCGTGGCGGGCAGACGCCGGACGGGCCGCCCGTCATCCAACGGCCGTAGCCCGCTGCCCGATCTCGGGGCTCGGCCCGAGCGCGCGCACGATCGCGTCGCGGAACCGGACGCCCGAGGAGTGCCGGCTCAGCCAGCGCAGGTAGTCGGGGTTCTCCACCGCGACCTGGCCGATCGTCCAGCCCGCATAGCGGCCGAAGTCGATGACGTCGTCGCGAGGCGAGGGCCTGGGCGGGATCGTCCACGAGTCGTCCGGGGCTTCCCGCCGCGGCGCCTCGCCTCGCACGTTGGTGCAGGCCCACGGGCCACGCGGGCCGGCCTCGGCGGCCGGGACCGGGGCGGGACGCGCCGACGTGCCCTCGAGGTCGCGATCGTAGCGGGCCCGTGCCTCGGGCGACTTCAGCTGCGCGAAGGCGCTGCTGATCTCCGCCATGCGCCCGAGGTCGGGGCTGTGGCCGTCGGGGTGATAACGGCGCGCGAGCGCCCGAAAGGCGGCGCAGATCACCTCGAACTCGGCGTCGCACCGGACCTGGAGGACGGCGTAGGCGTCGCGCGTCGCGCTGCGGCTCGCCACGGCGCACATCTGCGGCTGACCCTCCAACCTTCGTTGGCCACCACTGCGCCGCCAATTCTTCGCGTCCCCGTGACGGCCCGGTATCGGCCGTCCGGTCGCGGCCTGTAGGGAAACCCGCACCGGCTGCGTAGGGCATTGCGCCTGGCGCGCCCGGGGCCTTGGACGGCCGGTTGCGGCGAGGCGGCGGGGAAGATGCGCCCCGAGCTGCGGATTCCCAGTTGACGGGGGCCTAAAGCGTTCTAGGGTTGCGACGACCGCTCCGCTCCCCCGGTCCGCCCCGCGCATGGCGTCTCATCCCAGCCTCCGCGTCGGCCCGCCCCTGGCGCAGCTCGAGGCGAAGGGGACCCTCGAGCGGCTGCTCGCGCGCATCCCCGAGTACGAGGTCGACGGGACGCCCGAGCGGATCACTAAGCAGAACCTGCGCGGGCTCGCCCACCTGCCGGCTCGCTGCTAGGCGGCCGCCGGCGCCGGTCCGAGTGCCGACGGCCGGCGGCCGACGAGTCCGACCCGGCCCGCGTCGCCGTCAGCGGACCGGCTCCAGGTCGCGCTCGAGAAGCACGGGCAGCGGCAGGTTCGGCTGGGCGGCGGGCGAGTACGTCGGGTGGTGCGTCAGGTCCACGCTCGCGACGCGCCAGCCGTCCGCGGCCAGCTCGTCGAGCCGGGCGAGGAGCTCGGTCAGGTGCTGCTCGGGGTGCTCCTGGAATGGCATGCGCTCGATCCGGTATTCGACGGGCCGCGGCGGCCCAGCCAGCCGTTCCAGGAGGACGGGGAGCATCACGCTCGGCTGCGCCGCCGGCGAGTACGTCGGGTGGTGGGTCAGGTCCACGCTCGCCACCTGCCAGCCCTGCCGGCCGAACGTGTTGAGGGTCTCGAGCAGTTCGGAGAGGTGGGTCTCAGGGTGCTCGATGATCGGGAGCCTCTCGATGCGGTGCTCGACCACGCGGGTCGATGCGACGGTCTGTGCGGTCATGGCGTGCCTCGCCAGCAAGACGGACGCCGGCGCCCGGGCCCTCCGGGCCCCCGGTGCCGTCTCTCAGCCTGCGGGCCACATCGGCGCCTGTCAGTGACCGGCGTGGCCGACACCCGTGACCGAGGTCACGCAGCCGGGCTCACCCCACCGGGTCCTGGCGGCCTGGGACCCGCCGGCCCCACGCTCTGGCGACATCGCGACGTTTTCCGGGAAGCGCCACAATGACCCCATCCGGGAGGGCCGAAGCCATGTACCGCGACCCGGAGGAGGCCGACGTTCTCGCCGCAGGCTTCCTCGCCAGGCTCCCGCGCGAGACGGCGCTCCGACTGGTTGACGAGGCCATCCGGGTCAACGTGCCGACCGGGGCGACCGTCTACCGCGACCGCGAGTCGCCGCGCCTGTTCGTCGTTGTTCGCGGGCTGTTGCGCGTGTTCCTCTCATCCCCGGACGGCCGTGAGGTCACCATCCGCCACGTGCGGCCGGGCGCCATGGCTGGGCTGGCGCTGGTCGTCGGCGGGCCCGCGCCGTTCAGCATCGAGGCGATGACCGGCTCCCTGCTCCTGGCCCTCCGCACCGACACCCTCCGGGCGCTGCTCGCAACCGACCCCTCGGTTGCCCGGGCATGTGCCGAGGAGCTGGCGGGGCAGGTCCGCGAGTACCTCGACGATATCGCCGATCAGGCGTTCCTCAGCGTGCGTGAACGGCTCGCCCGGCAGCTCCTGCTGATGGCGGCGCGACCGGCGCCGGGTGCCGACCCGGTCGTCCGGGCGACCCAGCAGGAGCTTGCCGACGCGATCGGGTCGGTCCGCGAGGTGGTCGCGCGGCAGCTGCGCGAGCTCCACGAGGAGGGCCTGATCGACATCTCCCGCCATGAGATCGAGATCCGCGACCCGCTCGGCCTGGCGACCGCGAGCAGGGCCGGGGGTCGCCGCCCGGCGGCGCCCCAGGAGGTGTCGCCGGAGTGACCGCGGCCGCCGGCCCCGCTTCGGACACCTCGGCGGCCGCGGCCTCGCGCTCGGCGGCGCCGCCCCGGCTCAGATGTCGTGCCCGCCCCCGCCCTCGCGCGCCGACACGCTCGCCAGGGTCAGTCGTGGCCGCGATCCTCGAGGCGACGGCGGTCCACCGTCCTGAGCCCGGACTCGGCGCGGCGGCTCGCCGGACCCAAGGCAGCGGGGCGGGCCTCCATGGAGCGTCCGCGCGGGGGAGTTGGGGTGGCCTACGGGGCTCGAACCCGTGACCTTCGGAGCCACAATCCGATGCTCTGCCAATTGAGCTAAGGCCACCATGCCGAGACGGGTGCCTCGCCGACGGTGGTGCGCCGGGTCGCGGGCTGCCGGGAACGGCCGACGCATTCTAGCGGAGGCCGAGTCGGGGCATCGCCCCATGGCGACAGGCCCCGGCCGGTCGTCCTGCCGCGGGCCCTGCCGGGCGGCGCTGGGATGGCCCGACAGGTGGGGGTACCGGTGGCCCACCGGGGTGGGACCTGTGGGTCGGTGCTCCGGCGGCACCGCCGGTCCACGATGTGGCAAGGTCGAACCCCGACCGGACCTTCTCGAGAGTTGTCCCCGGCATGACGATGTCCGCCGCCCCTGCCGCCCGCCGCCGATTCGAGCCCCGGCGCGTCCTCGTGCTGCTCGCGATGGTGGTCGCGGTCGCGGGCGCCGAGCTGACCGCCGCGCCGACCGTGCTCGGCTGGTCCGACAACACCTTCAGCTCCACGTCCGAGGCCCAGCTGATCGCGCTCCAGAACCAGGCCCGAGCCTCGGGAGGTCTGCGCTCGCTGACGCTCGACACGGCGCTGCGCACCATCGCCCGCTGGCGCAGCCAGGACATGGTTGAGCGGGGCTACTTCTCGCACACCATCCTGGGCACCAGCCACAACGTGTTCTGGTACATGCAGTACCAGTACGGGTACTGCTTCAACCTCGCCGGCGAGAACATCGGCACCGTCACCTGGCCGGGCGCCTCGGAGGCCGACGCGACGAACTGGGTCTTCCAGCAGTTCATGAACTCGTCCGGTCACCGCGCCAACATCATGGGCTCCGCGTGGGACGTGGTGGCGGTGGGCGCCTACAAGTCAACCGGTGACGTGTTCATGTGGACCGTCCTCTTCGCCGACTCGTGCGGCGCGGCCGCGCCGAGCCCGACGCCCAAGCCGACGCCGAAGCCGACGCCGAAGCCGACGGCGTCGCCGGCGGCCACGCCGAGGCCCACGCCCAAGCCGACGCCGAAGCCGACGGCCGCCGCCACGCAGCGTCCGACGCCGAGGCCAACGCCCCGCCCGACGCAAGCGCCGACGCCGTCGCCGTCGCCAGCGGCGACGCCCACGCCCACCCCGTCGCCATCGCCATCGCCCACCCCGTCGCCCAGCCCGACCGCGACGCCCGGGCCCGACGCCGGGGCGTACGCGACGCCACAGCCGCAGGCGTCCGAAGCGCCGTCGCTCGCGCCCACGCCCGCGCCGCCGGCCTTCTTTCCTCCCGGCGGCCTCCAGATCAAGGATTCGCCGCCCGAGGTGAGTCTCATCGAGTCCATCCTCCAGGCGATCGCCGTCCGGTTCTTCGGCGGGTGACGTCCCGCGCGAATCGCGCCCTCGCGATCCCGCTACCGTATGGCCCACAGATCCTCGCCCTGCCGGGAGGCAGCCCAGTCGCATGACCCTCAAGCCTCCGCCCGCCGCCGACGCGCCCGCACCCCGGCGCACCGTCCTGCCGATCCTCGAGGCGCGCTCGCTCACCAAGCAGTACCGGATGCCCGGCGAGACCGTCGACGCCGTCCGCGGCGTGACGCTCTCGGTGATGCCCGGCGAGTTCGTGGCGCTCATGGGCCCGTCGGGCTCGGGCAAGAGCACCCTGCTGCAGCTGCTCGGCGGCCTGGACCAGCCCACCGCGGGCGAGGTGCTCCTCGAGGGCGAGCCCATCGGGCGCCTGTCTGACTCGGACGCCACGCGCCTGCGCCGCGAGCGGACGGGCTTCGTGTTCCAGTCCTTCAACCTCGTGCCCCTGATGAACGTCGTGGAGAACGTGGGCCTGCCGTTCACGATCTCCGGCCAGGACCCCAGGTCGCCGGAGCTCGCGGGGCGGATCCGGGAGGCGATCGCGCTCGTGGACCTCACGGGCAAGGAGCGCCACAAGCCTGACCAGCTGTCCGCGGGGGAGCAGCAGCGCGTCGCGGTGGCGCGGGCCATCGTCACGCGGCCGGCCCTGCTGTTCGCGGACGAGCCCACCGGCAACCTGGACTTCCGCACCGGCCTGGACATCCTGGGCGCCCTGTGGCGGACCTGCGTGGAGCGCGGCCAGACGATCGTGCTGGTCACGCACGACGCCAAGGCGGCCGCCTACGCCGACCGCGTGTTCGTGGTGGGGGACGGGCAGATCCAGGACGAGATCGTGCTGGGCCGGCGCGAGGACCACGCGGCCGCGCCGCTCATCACCCGGCTCGCGCTCCTGGGGCTCTAGCGCCGTGCGCGGTCTCGTCCGCTATGCGTGGCGGGCCCTCGCCGCCCGCCGCGCCCGAACGCTGCTCACGATCCTCGGCATCTCGCTGGGCGTCGGGGTGCTGGTGGCCGCGCTGGGCGTGGACGCCGGGCTCGACGCCTCCGTGGACCGCACTGTGGCGTCGATGGTCGGCCGCGCGAACCTCCGCCTGGCGGCCTTCGAGGAGACCGGTCTGTCGGCGGGGACCCT
>JAKAMV010000426.1 GCA_021812735.1 Chloroflexota bacterium
ACCGTCGCTGGCCCGACCTGGTCATCCTGGACCTGATGCTCCCCGACATGCGCGGCGAGCAGGTCGCGGCCCAGATCAAGAAGCGCGCCGACCTGCCGATCATCGTCCTGTCCGCGGTCACCGAGGTCGCGTCGCGCACCGCGTCGATCCGCGACTTCGCCGAGGACTACCTCGTCAAGCCGTTCCACTACCCAGAGCTGCGCGTTCGTGTGGAGCGGGTCCTGCGGCGGATGCCCGATCGCGTCCCGGCCGAAGAGCGGACCGTGGCCACCGGGCTGGTCCTCGCCCTGCGCCGCAGGGAGGCCGTGGTCAACGGTACGCGGATCCGGCTGACGCCCGTGGAGAGCCGCTTCCTGGGCGCGCTGGTCGCCGCGGGCGGCGCGCCGCTCACCCCCGAGCAGCTGCTCGCCCGGGTCTGGTCCGGCGCCGACGGGGCCGACCCGGTCTACGTCTGGGTCACCATCCGACGCCTCCGCCAGAAGCTCGAGGCCGACCCGAGCCAGCCGAAGTTCATCCACACGATGAAGGGCGGCGGCTACCGCCTCGGCGACCCGCTGGGGGACGACGAGGCATGACGCTCCTGCGCCGACGACTCGCTCGCGGCGCCGGCGTCCCGTTCAACCGCCTCACCGCGATCGCCCTCATCTTCGCGGCGGTGCTGCCGGCGGCGATCCTGGGGATCCTGGTGTACGGCCAGGTCGACCGCGCGCTCGCTGCGGATGCACTCGTGCGCACGGAGCAGGCGGCAGCGGCGGCCACGCTGCATGTCCGCGAGGCGCAGGCCGAGCTCGACGCACTGGCGGCGAGCTACGCGACCTGGCCCGTGTTCGAGCGCATGGTGGGCGCCGGCGAGCTGGCCACCGCCCACGACGACGTGATCGCGTTCCTTGTGGGCCAGGGCTCGGTCGAGGCGGGTCGCGTGGAGACGTCGACAGGCTCGGTGTCCGCCGGGGAGTCCACCGTCGCGGCCGCCCTGGGAGAGCTCGCCTCGCCCCCAGCGTCCTCGCCCACCGTCCTCACGGTCGGCCAGGCCGTGTACCTCGCCACCTCGCAGCCGATCCCGGATCCCGCGAGCCCGGGGCGCATGCTGGGCCGAATCAGCCTCGCCCGCCGGCTCGATGCACTGTTCGTGACCGGGCTCGCGACACTGACCGGGTACAACGTCACCGTGGCGGGCCGCGACGGGGGCGCCGTCATCGCCACGGAGCCCGAGACCGCAGCGAGCGCGATCGCGGCCGCGCGCAGCGCCGCAGGCGTCGTCCGCAAGGACGACATCGTGGCGGTCCGAACGCATCTCGATGGGCCGGGCGGCGGGGCGGACCTCGTCCTGTCGTCGCGGGTGTCGGTGCTCCAGTCGACCGCGAGCGGGCTGCCGCTGCTGATCCTGATGCTCCTCCTCGTGACCGCCGTGTTCGCGCTGCTGCTGGCCAGCCTCCTCGCGCGGATCCTCGGCCGGCGGCTGGGCGTGGTCCACGACGCGCTGGCTGCGGTGGCCGACGGGCGGGTGCCGCCGCCGCGTGCCATGCGCGGCGACGATGACATCGCGCGGGTGGCCGCGGGCCTCGATCGCCTGGTGGCCACGCTGGACCGTCGCGAGACGGTGCTCCGCCGATCGCTGGCAGCCGCGGCCGCGGTGCCGATCCGGCTGAGCGCGGCCGAGGCCGGGCAAGCCCTCGCGGCGGCAACGCTGGACATCTTCGGGATGGCGTGGGTGCGGATCGTGGATCCCGGGGGCTCGGTGCTCGCCGAGGCGGGCGCGGTGCCCGCGGGCGAACAGCCGCCGCCCACAGCCGAGGCGCGGGTGGTCGAGGCGGCGGCCGGGCTCGGGACCGACGGCCGACGGCTCGAGGCGGGCCTGTCGAAGTCGGCCTCGTGGAGCGACGGCGACCAGGCCGGGCTCGAAGTCATGGCGCTCCTCGCCGGCGGCGTCATCTCCGAGGCCGAGCAGTACGGCGTGGCAGCAGGCCGCGCCGAGCGCCTCGACCGGCTCAATCGGCTCCAACGCGAGTTCCTGCGCGGCGTCTCGCACAACCTCCGAACGCCGCTGGCCACGATCGAGCTCGCCGCATCGGACCTGCTCGATCGCGAGCCCGATGAGTATGTGCGCCACCGCGCCGAGGCCATCCGGGTGGAGGAGCGGCGTCTCGCGCGCCTCGTCAGCCAGGTGCTGCTGCTCAGCCGCATGGAAAGCGGCACGCTCGAGCTGGAGGGCGAGCCGGTGGCCCTGGCCCCGCTCGCCCGGCGCGTGGCAGCGGAGCTCGGGCTGAGCGACCGCGTGGCACTCCGCGAGCGCGCGGCAGGCGCCGTCGCGATCACCGACGAGGCGGCCACCGAGCAGATCGTGTGGATCCTGCTCGACAACGCCGCCCGCTACGCGCCCTCGGGACCGATCTCGGTGGAGGTCCTCCCGTCCGGAACGCTCAACGGCGAGCCGGCCATCGTGCTCGCCGTCCAGGACGAGGGACCAGGGGTGGCGCCCGGCGACGAGCGCAGGATCTTCCGGCGGTTCGCGCGGGGCAGCACGTCGACCGGCACCGAGGGGACGGGCGTCGGACTCTCGGTTGCGCGCGGGCTCGCTAGGGCGCTGGGCGGCGACGTCGACTACCGGCGGGGCAGGCGTGGCGCCCGGTTCGAGATCACGCTGCCATCGAGCGGGCCGGCCGTGGAGGCCGAGCTCGGGCGCTCAGCGGCGCGCGGCCTCGCCTGAGCGAGGGACACGGCGCGAAGACCTGGGCCCGCGCGCCGCGCGCGGGCGGCGCCGCGCGCGGGAGGCTCCCCGCGGGTTGGGTCCGATGATCACGCTCCCGTCACGAACCGGGCCACCCCGGCGCGGGTAGGGGTGCGTCCTGACACCTCCCCTACCGAAGTTCGAGGGTGGATGCCCTTCTCGGCGATAGCGGGGGAGATCGCCGAGCCCGAGGCTTGTCGGAGGATGCACGTCCCCGTCAGCCGGGCTGCCGAACCCACAGAGGAAATCCATGTCAGCCTCACTCAGCCGGCGGATGTCAGCCGTCACCAAGGCCCTTTTCCTCGCCGTCGTCGTGTCACTGCTCGCGGGCGTCACCGGCATGGTTCGCTTCGCGTCGGCATCCGCCAGTCGACCCAGCGCCACGAATTCGGTCCCGGGGCTCGTGCTCGTGAAGTACCGCGGTGGGACCAGGGCCAGCGCCGTCGATGCCATCCAGCGCCAGGCCGGGGCCGTGGAGGTCGGCCGCGTCCCCGCCATCGGCGTTCATGTCCTGAGGGTGTCGGTCGGCGCGGTGGATGCCGTGATCGGGGCCTTGTCGCACAACCCGGCGGTGAGCTTCGCCGAGCGCGACTTCGAGCGCGCCCCGGCCGACACGATCCCGAACGACCCCTACTTCCTGTGGAGCGGCACGCACGTCCAGTTCGGCGGCCAATGGGGCGACGGACTCACGCAGGCCAAGCAGGCGTGGGACATCACCAAGGGCAGCCCCTCGGTCGTGGTCGCCATCGTGGACTCCGGCATCGACGGCGCCCATCCCGACCTCGCCGGGCAGACCACGACCGGCGTCAGCATCGTCGGCGGATCGACGACCGACACCTCAGGTCACGGCGAATACGTCGCAGGCACCGTCGGCGAGAGCGCCAACAACGGCATCGGGGCGGCCGGCTACTGCTGGTTCTGCAAGTTGATGCCGGTGAAGATCACCACGACCGGCTCGGCCACGGACAGCGACATGGCGTCGGGGATCACCTGGGCAACAGACCACGGCGCTCGAGTGATCAACGTTTCCTACGCCGGGACGAGCCGGTCTTCCACGCTCGACGCCGCGGTCGCCTACGCGACGAATCACGGGGCGATCGTGGTCGCCGCCGCCGGCAACTCCGGCTGCAACTGCGTCAACTACCCGGCGGGCTCGCCGGGTGCGATCGCCGTCGCCGCCTCCGACCAGGTCGACAACCTCATGACCTACTCTGACTGGGGCTCATGGGTGCAGGTGGCGGCACCGACCGGCGACATCACGACCTGGCTGACGGACCCGGTGAGCGGCCTGCCGTATGGGTACGGGCCGGTCGGCGGAACCTCGATCTCCTCGCCGGTCGTGGCCGGGATCATCGCGCTGATGTGGTCGGCTCACCCGACAGCCACCGCTGACCAGATCAAGGGCGCACTCTTCTCGAGCGTCGATCCGATTACGGGCGTCAGCCAGAGCGGCGCCCCGGTCACCGTGAAGTACGGCCGTGTGAACGCCTACAAGGCCCTACTCGCGGTGACCGGTCAGGCGCCGGCCCCAACATCCACGTCGAGTCCGTCGCCCACTTCGAGCAGCCCCCCGTCGCCAACGGCGTCCCCCACGCCGACGGCGCCGGCTGCCCCGACACCCACGCCTGCACCGACGGCCACGCCTTCGCCGACACCGACACCGACGCCGTCCGCGAGCCCCACGCAGACGCCTTCGCCCACGCCGACACCGACGCCCACAGCAACGACCAGCACGTCCTCGTTCAGCGGCACGGTGAATGCGAACCAGCAGGTCCGCACGTTCTCGATCTCGGTGGGCTCCGGATCCCTCTCGGCGAACCTGTCCGCCATCAGCGCACTGTCCCTGAGCCTGCTGGCCCCCAGCGGCAGCGCAGTGTCAGCCAGCCAGGGGTCGTCGACGAGCCTGACCGCCCTGGTGAGTCCAGGCACCTACACGCTCCGGGTTGCCTACCTGGGCTCGAAAGCCAACTTCAAGCTCTCGGCCGTGTACCCGACGCCGTAGGACGAGCTCCCCATGTATGGAATGGGCCCCGACTCGACGTCGGGGCCCATTCATCTCGGCTGAAGGTTTGGGGTTACGGGGTGGGCGTGCAGGAGTATGCGACCCCGTTGTTGATCGCGTCGAAGGTGTCCTTGGCAAGCCCCTGGGTGGCCTTCACGTTGCCATACCAGGTGATACCGCCCTCGTCCGACTGGCTCGCGGCCTCGGTCAGCAGGGCGCTGATCTGCTGGCAGGTCGGGGAGCCGCCGAATGCAGCCGCCGTGTTCTCGAGGTTGCCACTGCAGGTTCCGCCGCCCGAGCCGTCGATCATCTTGCAGATCGAGGCCAGGTCAACGTAGACGGGCCCAAGGGGCGTGGGCGCGCCGATCCTGTTGCCACCCAGGTTCGGCGTGCTGAAGTACACGTCAAGGGTGGTGGCCAGATCCTGCGCCTTGAGCATCGCGTTCATGGAGGCGCCGGACGCGTTGGCCGCCTTGATGACCGTGTACACGTAGCTGGCGACGTCTGAGCAGCTCGTGCCCGAGAAGTCCTGGAAGGGCGCGAAGCCCTCCAGGTACGCCGCCAGGGAGGTGCCGCTCGTACCGCCGCAGTAGCTCTTGATGATCCCCTGGCCGTTCTTGTTCTGCCAGAAGCCCATGGTGAGCCCGCCGGTCACGGGGCCGCACACCTGCACCGATGCGCCTGCGGTCTGGTCCGTCTCGACGATGGTGGCGGTGTTGTTGTACGTGAAGCAGCCGTTGCGCGGGACCGAGACGGTCCGCGAGTAGGTGTAGGTGGCTGACGTGTAGGGCGTGCTGTCGGTGGCCGTCAGGGTGCCCAGTGTCGTCGTCGAGCCGTTGAACGTGTCGGTGATCGTGACGGTCTTGTTGACCGTGCTGGTCGGCGTCGTGAACGAGAACGTCGCGTCACCGGACGCGGTGCCCGTCGGCGTGGAGTACGTGCCGGCGTCCCAGGTGGCGGTCGCCGTATTCGTGCCGCTGGCTGCCGAGGGCGCCGAGGCGTACGTGCACGTGTAGCCCACGTCGATGGACGAGCCCTTCGGGACCGTGTACGGCCCGGCCCCAACCGTGCACGAGCCGCCGTTGTCCACGGCGTCGGTCAGGCTGGTTAGGGTGACGTCTTCCCAGTCGTTCGGGTTGGTGATCGTGATCTTCCCGGTCACCTGCCAGCCGCTGTCGGAGAAACCGGTCTCGCTCGCCCCAACGGTGTAGTTGAAGGTCGCCGTCGACGCCGACGTGGTCACCTTGGTCTTGTCAACCGACTTGCTGATCGTCCAGTTGTAGGTGCGCTCGAAGGCCGGCGTGGCCGTCTTCGTGACCGTCAGGTCGGCGCCCTGGCAGTCATCGACGGATGCACTGGACGAGCCGGTTGTGTTGGTCGTGTTCGTTGTGAAGGTCGCCGTGTTGTCGTTGTTGGTGCAAGTGCCGGCGCCCCCGCTGACGGTGCCCGTGAAGGCGAACGAGGTCGGATTGGCATCGCCAACGCACACCGTCCCGAGGTCAATCGTGCCATCCGTCACGTCGACGCAGTTGTCGATCGTGGTCTCGGTGAAGGTGACCCCCGTGACCGTGAATGACGCGGACGAGGCTGCCAGGGCCTCCCCGTTGCTGAGCGTCTGCGCGTCCCATGAGACCGTCGCGGTGTTGTTGAGGGCAGCCGGCGCGCTGGTGGTGCTGCATGAGTACAGGAAGTCCGTGATGCCCACGTCGAGGGTCTGTGCCCCTCCGCCAGTGACGTCGCAGACGGTTCCGTCGGAGAGTTGGTCTGTGACCTCGGTCATCGCCACGGGGGCGGTGTTCGGGTTGAGGACCGAGATCGTCCCCGTCACCTGAACGTTGCTGATCGTCCCGCCGTCGTGGCTCACTTTGATCGTGTAGTCAGCGGTCCCGTCCTTGCCGCCCGCGGTGTAGACAGTCGCGTTGTCTGCGGTCTTCTTGATTGTCCAGGCGTACTTGTTGTCGTATGACCCGCTCGCGCTCTTCACGACGGCCAGGTCGGCTGCCGGCGGGTTCGTCCCGCCCTCGTCGCAACCCGAGAGGGTCAGGATCGCGTTGTTGCCGATGGTCCCCGTGTAGTCCACGGTCGCGCTCGTGGGCGGGAAGTTGGTCGCAGTGATCGCGGCCGTGAAATGCCAGTTCTGCCCGCCACCGGAGTTGGTCCAGCCACCGATCGTCGGCGCGACCGGCGTCGCGGCAACTCCGTTGATCGTGAGGCTCGTCGGCACCGCCGCGCTGTGGGGGTTGAAGATCCACAGCATCGTCGTTGAGCTGGCCGAGCACGTTGGGTTCGGATAACCCTGGCCGCCCCATGTGAATGAGCCGTTGGCCAATGCGACGCTGGCCGACGCCGCGATCATCCCCGCCAGCACGGCCGCCGCAGACAGCAGAGCCAACAGTCGCTTGATCTTCCTCATTGAGACCCTTCCCTCTCGCGCGGCCCAACCGCGCCAACGTGACGGATTGTCAATCGACCCCGGGTCGGCGCACGTGATGGTTCCCCCTGCCATCCCCTCCTGCGTTGTCCACGATGGCTGCAAAGCACCAGGCAGCCACCACCGAGCCGAGCTCAGATCCGTTCCCGGGCGTGAACGGTCGGAGGGTGCTCTCGTGCGTCATCGCCTGCTCGGGCGGGCGATCCAGGTCGGCGGACCAGTGCCGTCGGCGGACCCGGTGAGCCTGCCCTCCCACTGCGGAAACGACTCATCCCTAGTCGAATCCAGACCCCCTAGTCGCGGGCCAGCTCCGCTGCGCGGCCCCGACTTTCAGTCCCCGGACGTGGCACCCCCGGCCGACGGCAGGACGCTTACATCGAACGAGAGTCTCCCAGTCCCGCGTTCGAGGCAACGGACAAAGGTCCTAGTACTTCAGTAACGCTGCAGCCCCAACTCCGTTAGGGTGGCGTGGTCTGCGGACGCCGCTGATCAAGCGTCGCGACGGGCGGCATGGAGAACCAGTCGCCTCGTCTGGTTACGCCGGCCAGAGCGGACGACGATCCGGCCGCCAGGACCCTATCGGCCCGTCCAGATCGCCTTGCGCTTGTCGAGGAATGCCGCCATGCCCTCGCGCTGGTCCTCGGAGAGGAACAGCGCCTCGAACAGGTCTCGCTCGTGGCGGATGCCTTCGGCCAGCGGGAGTTCGGCGCTGGCGCGCACGGCGGCCTTGGCGGCGCGGACGGCGAGCGGCGGCATCGAGGCGATCGTGGCCGCCAGGGCCAGCGCCTCGGGCACCGTCTCGGCCGCGGGCACCACCTTCGTGACCAGTCCCAGCCGATCGGCCTCCGCGACGTCGATCCGCCGGCCGGTCAGGACCAGCTCCATCGCGCGCGCCTTCCCCACGGCCCGCGCCAGCCGCTGCGTCCCGCCGGCGCCCGGGATGACGCCGATCAGGATCTCGGGCTGGCCGAACGTG
>JAKAMV010000427.1 GCA_021812735.1 Chloroflexota bacterium
GATCACCGGCATGATCAGCGGCAGCAGCACGTGCCGGAAGGCCTGGATCGTACTCGCGCCGTCGACTTTGGCCGCCTCTACCAGCTCAGGCGAGACCGATTGCAGCCCGGCCAGCAGCAGGATCGCGACCAGCGGCGTCATCTTCCAGACGTCGGCGAGGATCACCATCCACATGGCGAGGTCGCTGTTCGAGAGCCAGACCTGGTAGCTGTGCAGAATGCCCAGCTGGGTGAGCAACGCGTTGAGGGCGCCGTATTCGGCGTTGTCGATCCATCGCCACATCAGCGCGTTGACGATGGTCGGGAGCGCCCAGGGCAGGATCACGAGCGTGCGGAGGAGCCAGCGGAAGCGCAGAGGCTGGTCCATCAGCAGCGCCAGCGCCAGACCGAAGCCGAGCTCGAGCGCCGTCGACACGACGGTGAACCAGAGCGCGCGCCAGGTCGCCGCCCAGAAGTCCGCGCTGGTCAGCTGTTCGATGTAGTTGCCGAGACCCACGAAGGGCTCGTCGCCCGGACGGACCAGGCTGATGTCGAATAGGCTCATCCAGGCCGCCCGGGCGAGCGGGACCACGACGACGAGCAGGATCACGAGGGCGGCGGGGGCGATGAACGCCGCCGCCACCCACGACTCGGGCCAGGGCTTCCGGACGCGCGTCTGGCCGATCACCGGCGTGCGCGTCCGGATTCCCTGGCTCATGGCGGCTACCCTCCGGGGCCGCTACTTCTGGAGGTCGGGCAGCTTCGCTGCCACGTCGTTCAATGCCTGCTCGGGCGTTTCTTTGCCCTGGAGCGCCAGCTGGATGGCCACCTGCAGCGCGTTCGAGAGCTTCGTGTAGTACGGCACCACGGGCCGCGCGACGAGGTTCGCGAACTGCACCTTCGCAGCGGCGAAGAAGTCAGGATTGGCCTTCGTCACCTCCGGATTGTCGAACGAGGCCTTCCACATCGGGAACGCGAGCGAGGTGTCCATCTCCTGGCTCTTCTCGCTCGCGATCCAGAGTGCGTACTTGAGAGCCTCGTCGGGATGCTTGCTGCTCTTGGTGACCGCCAGGCTCATCCCGCCGTTGACGCCACTCGTGGCCACGCTCCCTTCGCCCGGGCTCGCGACCACGGCGATCTGGCCGGCCACCTTCGACTGTTTGGGGTCGTTCATGACCGCGTACCCGTACGTCCAGTTCAGCGCCATCGCCGCCTGGCCGGCCGCCATGGTGCTGTTGACATCGTCCTCGATGAACCCGAGCGAGGCTGGGTTCACCAATCCATCGTCGAGGAGTTGCTTCATGAACTTGAGCGCGTTGAGGCCGCCGCCGGTGTTGAAGGTGGCGTTCCCCTGCGCGTCGATGAAGTTGGCCCCTCCAAAGACCGCCGCCAGTTGCGTCCAGTCGCAGATCACGGCCTCGACCTGCTTCCAGCTCGCCACGATCGGGTATTGGACGATCCCCTTCGCCTTGATCGCCTTGGCGTCAGCCACCACGTCGTCCCAGGTCTTCGGTGCGCTGGTGATGCCGGCCTGGGCGAACATCTGCTTGTTGTAGAAGAAGAACTTCGTGTCGTTGATCCACGGCACGCCGTAGTAGCGGCCGTTGTACGTCGCGGCGGTCCACGCCGAGGGGAAGACGCCGTTCTTGAAGTCGGCCGGGATCTTGTCGGTGATGTCGGTGACGATGCCGGCCTTGACGAACTCTGCCGGCCACGGCGTGTCCATCAGCACGATGTCGTACAGCCCGGAGCCGCCGACCTGATCGGTGACGATCTTGTCGTGGAGCGCGTCGTACCCGACGTATTCGGGCACGACGGTGATGTTCGGATTGGCGGCCGTGAAGGCGTCCGTCATCGCTTTGACGTCGGCGTCGCTGTAGGCAGCTTGCTTCATGAACAGGGCGTGCAGCGTGATCTGCCCGCCACCTGCGGGTGCTTGGCTCGCCGCGCCGGAGCACGCTCCGAGCAGCGTGGCCACGGTCAGCAGTACGAGCACGGTTCGTCCTCGCGGACGTCGCATTTCGAGCCTCCTCTGCGTTGCGGTTGCCCTACCTCATGGCCGCTAGGGCGGCCCCCTGGTCCACTCCCTGCACCACCTCCGTGCGACCTCCCACGTCGAACACGCCGAACAGGGACGCGGGTGCCGCCTTGCGCCGGACGCTCTGCAGCGCCGCGGCCACGGCCCCGATGACGGTGGCATCCGATCCGAGCGACGAGATGACGAGCCTTGGTGCCGACCAGAGGCGCGTCTGGATGCGCTCGGACAGCTGGCCGAGGTAGGGCGCCAAGGAGCGCCCGACGCTGCCGTCCAGCACGATCAGCTCGGGGTCGAGCAGGGCTCCGATCGCCACGAGCGCCAGCGCCACGTTATCGAGCGTCTCGTCGATCACGGCTCGGGCAAGCGCATCGCCGCCGCTGGCGGCGCGGAAGACCGCGGCCGGCGTCACCTCGGCTCCGCGCAGCAGCGAGGGCGCGTGGGAGGCCCTGAGCAGCTCGGTCGCGCGTCGGGCGATGCCGGGCCCCGAAGCGCGCTCCTCGAAGTCGCCGACGCCGTTCTCGAGCGGCCGTCGCAGGCGGTCGGCGGAGAGGGTCAGGTAGCCGATCTCTCCGGCCCCGTTGCGGTGTCCCTTGACGAGCCGGCCGTTGGCCACCACGGCGGCGCCGATCCCGGTGCCGATCGAGATCGTCACGAAGTCGTCGACGCGGCGGCCGTCGCCGCGCCAGGCGTGGGCGAGCGCCGCCAAGTTCACGTCGTTCTCCACGATGACCGGCACGTCCACATCGGCCGCGAGGCGCGGGACGATGGCGAACTCCTCCCACTGGACGTTGGGGCCGCTCACCGCGACGCCCGTCTCGGGCTCCAGGATGGCGGGCACGCCGACCGCGACCGACAAGACGGGCAGGGACCGACGGCTGGCCTCGGCGCGCAGGTCGGCGATCGCTCCGAGGAGCGTGGGGTACGGCTCGGTCTCGCCGTGGGTCGGTCGGCGCAGTTCGTGGAGGATCGCCCCGCTCAGGTCGGCGAGCGCCGCCTGGCACTTCGTGCCACCGAGGTCCACGCCGATGACGCAGCCGGCGCGCCGGTTGAAGGCGATGCGCGCGCGGGGCCGCCCGGGCGCCTCGGTCGATCCGGCCGACTCGACGATCAGCCCGGCGCGGATGAGCCGTCCCACGATGCGGCTGACCGAGGATGCCGAGAGACCGAGGGCACGGGCGATTTCGGGCCGAGTCGTGTGCCCCTGGTCGCGGATGAAGTCCAGCACGAGGAACTCGTTGACCTCGAGCATCGCCGCGTGACGGAGACCTGGCATAGTTCCTGCCTGTTAGAAATGAACTCTCTCGGGCGGGACCATACCAGGGCCACGCGCCAGAATCAAGGGCCGAGCGCGATCTGCGGCCGCTCGACCGATCCGAACTGGACGCCGCTCATCGCGACAGAGTCGCGTGTTCGTAGCTGGCGTGGCAGGATGGTCTCGGCGATGCGGTCGATCAGGATCCCGAAGGGGGCGTTCGTAGCCGCACTCGTCGTGCCGCTGGCGGCAGCCTGCGGCTCGACCGGAGGCGCGGCGACAGGTTCGGCGGCTGCCGCGCCGCAGGGCGCGTCGGCCGGTGGCCCAGTGCCGTCCCCGGCGGTGATCTTCCCAGCGGGAAGCGAGGTGGCAGCGATGTCCGAGCCGTTCATACTCACGAGCCCGGCCTTCCACGATGGCGGGGCCATCCCCTCCCGGTTCACCTGCGACGGCGCCGACCACTCGCCGCCCCTCGCCTGGAGTGCTGCCCCGGCGGGCACCGCCGCGTTCGCCCTCCTCGTCAGCGATCCGGACGCCCGCGGCTTCGTGCACTGGGTCGCCACCGATATCCCGGGGTCGACCGCCAGCCTTGCGGAGGGCGCGTCGGGTTCGGGCCGCGCGGGGCGCGAGGGTCGCAACGACTTCGGTCGCAGCGGCTGGGCCGGCCCGTGTCCACCGTCGGGGACACATCGCTACGTGTTCGAGCTCTACGCGCTGTCGGCGCCGCTGGCGTTGCCGGGTACACCGACAGCGGCCGCCGTTCGCGCCGTGCTGGCGGGGCGGGTGCTCGGTCAGGCCCGACTCACCGGCACGTACCGTCGCGGCGGCTGAGATTCGGTAGGCGCAAGGCGGCGCGCTCCTGTAGAGTCACGGCCTGATGAGCGGACACCTGCAGCCCAGCCGGGTCGCGATCGTCGGAGTCGGGAACGTCGGCGCGACGTTCGCGTACACGCTCCTCCTCAGCGGCCTCGCCACCGAGATCGTCCTGATCGACGTCAACCGCGAGCGTGCCGAGGGCGAGGCGATGGACCTCGTCCACGGCGTGCCGTTCGCCCCACCGGTGCGCGTCTGGGCTGGCGATTACGCCGACTGCGCCGGTGCCGCGGTGACCGTGATCACCGCGGGTGCCGCCCAGCGTCCCGGCGAGACCCGCCTCGAGCTGTCGCGGCGCAACACCGCGATCTTTCGGCAGATCGTCCCGGAGGTCGCCCGCGCCAACCCCGAGGGGATCATCGTGGTCGCCACGAACCCCGTGGACGTGCTCACGTACGAGACGTGGCGCGTCTCAGGGCTGCCGCCGGAGCGGGTGATCGGCTCGGGCACGATCTTGGACACCGCGCGGTTCCGCTACCTCCTCAGCGAGTACTTCGCGGTCGATCCGCGCAGTGTGCACGCCTACATCATCGGCGAGCACGGCGACAGCGAAGTGCCCGTCTGGTCGCTCGCGAACATCGCCGGGATGCGGTTGCCCGCATACTGCGCGGCGCAGGGCCGTCCGTACGAGCCGGCCGCGATGGAGGAGATCTTCCGCCAGACGCGCGACGCAGCCTACGAGATCATCGAGCGCAAGGGCGCCACCTACTACGCGATCGGCGCCGGGTTGCTGCGCCTGGTCGAGGCGATCGTGCGCGACCAGCGGACGGTGCTCTCGGTCTCGAGCCGGATCGACGGCTACTACGGGATCCGCGACGTCGCGTTCAGCCTGCCGACCGTGGTCGACCGGACCGGCGTCCTCGAGTCACTCCGTTTGGAGCTGGACGAGCAGGAGCGGATCGGGCTCTTGCGCTCGGCGGAGATCCTGCAGACGACGATCCGCGACGTCGAGGGCGCGTAGGAGACGCGTCGAGCGTGCGGCGGCAGGCCCGCACGTCGAGCGCCCCAGCCGCGGCGGGGTCGTGCCCTCAGCGAGCCGCCGAGGCCACAGGGGAGGTGCGCGGGGCCGGTGTCGGGGTGATCACGGGCGTTGGCATAGAGATCGGCGTCGGTGCGGGCAGGCCGTGCGCCAGTCGATCGATCGTCGCGACCAGTGTGGGGAGGCGCGGCAAGCTGGCGAGCTGCACGGTCTGTCGCGGACCGATGATGCGCAGCGTCGGTGTGCCGGCGATGCCCAGCCGCTCGCCCTCCGCCCGGCTGGCCTCGACCGCCCGTGCGATGCCCGGGTCACGGACGCAGGTCGAAAAGGCGGTGGCGTCGAGCTGGAGGTAGCGCGCCAGCTGCGCCATCAGCGCGTCGCTGAACGCCCCCTGGTTCTCGCCGTTCTGGCTGGCGAAGAGGAGGTCGTGGAAGCGCCAGAACGCGCCCTGCTGTCCCGCACAACGTGCCGCCACCGCCGCGGTCATCGACTCGGGGCCGAGGAACGGGAAGTCGCGGAAGACGAGCCGAGCGGTGCCGGCAAGCACGAACTCCCGCACGATCGTGGGCTCGAGGCCGTGGGTGAAGAGCCCACAGAAGGGGCACTGGAAGTCGGCCCAGACCTCGACCACGACCGGCGCATCCGCGCGGCCGAGCGACTGCGCATCGGAGGCGGGGAGCGTGGCAACCGCATGGGCCACCCCCGGCGGCACCGTGCTGCCCGACGGGATGGCACCGCCCGACGCGGCGGCACGGTTGCCGGACCCGGTCGGGGCCGCCGTGCCCTGCACGATCGGCGAGCCAGTCGGCGCCGCGCCCAAACCGAGTACGAGCAGCGTGCCACCGACCAGCAGCACGCTCGCCGCTCCGACCGCGGCGGCCGCCACATAGCCCCGGAGCTTGCCCCACTGCACGTCCGCGCGCCTCCTCGCCCAGATCCGTTGCGCACATCCGACGCGGGACGCGACCGAGCGCCATTGTCGCACCCTCCGGGCAGCTTCCGCCGCTGTTACGCGCGCAGCAGCCAGTTCGCGAGCCAACGGATCCGCCCCGTCGGGGCGTGGACCTCGTCCCAGAGGCGGCCAAGTCGATCGCGGGTCGAGCGCAAGACGACGACCCGTGTCCCCATCGGCAGGACGGCGAGGCGGGTGCCGGCGATGCTCGCGGTGGCACGGAGGACCACCGCCGTGCGCGTGTAGCGCGTCCGTGACCTGGCGATCGTGCGCCCCGCCGAGGCGTAGGCGACCGGCCGGGCGCTGATCACCCGCCCGTCGCCCAGGTAGATGCCGATGTGCGACCCGTACCCGAAGACGACGAGGTCGCCGGGCCGGCCGCCGCTGCGGCTCGCGAGGCCCCGGTTACGGAAGATGGCGTACTGCGTGTATGCGCTGTGCGAGCCGCCGAGCATCCCGGCGACTCCGTTGTCGGCGAAGACGCGGTCGGCGAGGGTGGGGGTAGCTGCTGCGGTCGGCGGTGGGATGGGCCGCTCGCGGGCAGATCTCGAGCCTGGGGAGGCACCGGAAGGGCGCGGGCCACGTGTGGGCTGACCGCCGGGGACCGGCGGCGGGACGACGACGACAGGAGGTCAGCCGTGGAGGCGGCGATCTTCGGTTGTCGAGGCTCCAGCGGTGAGGTTTCCTTCCGAACCGTGACAGACCCTACTACGGATCGCCGCAGGGCGCCACGCGCGTCGGGATGGCGCCGGTCAACGCAGCTCCACGATCCGGAAGTGGCGGTCGCCGACGGGCGCGCGCACCACCACGTCGTCACCGGCCCGCCGGCCGAGCAGCGCCTGGCCGAGCGGCGATGTGTTCGAGATACGCCCTTCGTCGGGCCGCGCTTCGCTCGACCCGACGATCGTGTAGGTCTCCTGCCCGTCGGATGACTCGACGACGACGGTCGAGCCGAGCACGACCGCGTCGTTCTGCGCTGGCGCCTCGATGATCGAGGCATTGCGGATCATGGCCTCGAGCTGCGCGATGCGTCCTTCGGCGAAGGATTGTTCCTTGCGCGCGGCTTCGTAGTCGGCGTTCTCGCTCAGGTCGCCGAGCTCGCGGGCTGCCCGAACACGCGCGATGATCTCGGGCCGCCGCACCTGCACGAGCTCGGTGAGTTCCTCCTTGAGGCGCGCGAGACCCTCGGCGGTCACGTGGGTCGGTGGCGCTTGGCGGGGCGAGGTCGGCAGCGGTGTGCCAGTACGGCGCGGGCGGGCCGGCGCTACGACGGAACTCGACGTGAGGTGGGACCGGGCGCCGCTGGACGGCATCGGCCGTCGGCGCGATGGTGGGGATGCGGCGCCACCGCGCGCCTGGTCGGAGGCCGCGCGCGCCTGGCCTGAGGCCGCGCTCGTGCGGCCCGCGGCTCCGGTCGTCCCGTCCGTGATCCCGCTGGTGCGGCTCGGGCTGGTCGTGCTGCCTGTCGTCCGGCTCGCCCCGCCCGTCGCTCGGCTGCGCGGTGCCATCGGATGCTCGCTGGCGACGGCCTTGCCCGGCGGCAGCGTAACGACCCGCCGGTCTTCCGGCTGTGCGGGCTCGGAGGGCGCGGTCCGCAGGTCGCCGGTGATCCCGTGTTCCTTGGGAAGGCCGGTCGGTATCGCCATGTTGGCGAACGGGACGACGACGGTCGGGTCGTGGAGCGCCTCGACGGAGGCCGGATCGACCGCCTCGGCAAAGGCCTCCAGGAGGGCGTCCTCGTACTCCTCGGGAGCGTCCGTCTCGGCCCACCAGACGCGCGCCTGCTCGAGCCCGCGCAGCGTCTTGAGCCAGCGGCCTCCGGGGTAGGGCGCCGGATCGCCGAGGGGCGTGCGCACCAGTTCGTCGATGCGACGCCCGATCGACCCGTCGGTCGAGCCGACATACAGCACCACCTGGTCGGGCAACCAGAAGCCGCCGAGGCGCTGGGCGAGCTCCTTGCCGGTCGGTCGGTGGCCGTCGAGCTCGAGTGTGGGAACTCGCTCGATCCAGGTGCCGACCGGCGAGAGATCGATGCGATCTCTCGCC
>JAKAMV010000428.1 GCA_021812735.1 Chloroflexota bacterium
CCCAGCAAGTCGGTTCCGGATACGGCAAGCGCCTGGTTTGGCGCCGTCGTGAATGACGCCGGCGTGGGCGGCGCGGGCGTGGGCGCCGGGGTCGGCGCGGGCGTGGGCGCCGGGGTCGGGGCGGGCACGATTACAAAGGCGGTGAGTGGCACAAGCGGGCTTCCGTTCGACGAACTCGATGCGTCGAACTTGTCGTACGAATTGACATTCCAGGCCGCGAGCGGGCTCGTGGTGGCGACTGCGGTGACCGAGAAGTCCGCCGAGGCCCCGTTGGTGAGCCGCTGCGGATCAGCGGCGACGTTGAACTGCACGAGGGCGGGAGGCCCATCCTGTACCGGCTGGACGGTCCAGGGGGAAGGTGCACTCGCGCCTTCAACCGTGAAGCCCGCGGGTACGGTCACCACGACGCAACCGATGTGCGTTCCCCCAATCGCCGTGACCGTCAGGGTGATTGTGGTTGACTGCCCCTCCGTCAAGGTTGCCGGGCTCGCCGTCACGCTCCACAGGGTCGTCGCCGCGTCCGCAGGGACGACAGGGAATGCGATGACCCAAAGCATGCCCAGGAACCCCCCGGCAAGCAGGAGCCGCGCTGGCCGCGTGTTCGGCTGTGGCCAGCGCACCGTCACGCCACCTGGCCGGCGGGGGTCCAGATCGACGTGCGCCACGCATCGGTGTCAGGCATCGGCGGGTTGGCCGCGGATCCGATCCCGTCGACGAAGGCTCTCACGAGCGACTCCTGAAGCTGCGTGCCTGCGGCGTCCTCGAGCCTCCGGAGCGCCTCCTCCACGGACAGGGCCTTGCGGTACGGCCGAGTCGTGGTCATTGCGGAGAAGGCGTCGGCGACCGCCATGATGCGCCCGATCAGCGGGATGTCCTCACCCGCAAGAGCCTCGACGTACCCCTGACCGTCCCAGCGCTCGTGGTGGTACCGGACACCTGCGCGGACCAGCTCGATGTTCGGGAGGTCTCGCACGATCATGTCGCCGAGCGCGACGTGCTGCTGTATCACTGCGAACTCGTCGGCGGTTAGCCGGCCCGGCTTGCGCAACACCGCGTCAGGGATCCCGATCTTGCCGACGTCATGGAGGAGCCCGGCGATGTGAACGGCGCGGCGTAGGTCGGGCTCGAGCCCGAGGCGACCGGCAAGGAAGTCCGCGTAACGCGCCACATCCTCCGAGTGGCGCTTTGTGTAGCGGTCCTTGGTGTCGACGGCGATCACAAGCCCCTGGAGCACATCGAAGGTCTTGGCGAACCCGGGCTTGGACCCGAGCGCGTTGGCAAGCCTGATAGCGTCGCCGCCACTCGCCTTCGCCTCGGCGACCGTCATCGCCCCGACCGACAGCAGTTCCGTCACCGAGGCGGCATCGAACGGGTACCCGCACAGCCCGACGCTCACCGTGAGCGGCAGGGGATCGGCGCCCTCCACCTCAAGCGAAACGCCCGACAGCTCGGCGCGCAGCCGTGCCATGGCTGCCTCCAGAGGCACAGTGCCGATGGCTGGCGCGATCACGAGGAACTCGTCTGGCCCGTACCGGCCGACGATGGATCCATCGGGAACGGCCGCGATCAGACGGCCGCAGACGCGGGTCAGCGCGAGGTCGCCAACGTTGTGACCGTGGGTGTCATTGAGCAGGCGAAAGCCGTCGATGTCGATGAGCGCGATATCGACCCGGCCTGACGACTGCCGTGCCGCCTCAATCCTGGACGAGAGCTCGGTCACCATCGCGCCGTGGTTGAGCGTCTCGGTCAGGGCGTCCCGCCGGGTCGCCTCAACGAGCGCCTTCGTCTGGCGCGCGAGCCGCCTCTGCGCGGACCGGAAGATCAGGTATAGCACAGCGCCAACGATCAGGGCGGCTGACAACGTCACCACAACGATCTGCTGCCGGGTCGCATCGATCGAGCGGATGATCGGGACCGCGTCGCGCTCGACGACGAACACGGCGCGAACCGTGCCGTCGGTCATGATCGGCAGGAACTCGGCGAGGACCTGCGATGTTCCGAGCGCCTCGTCCGGAGCGGGCAGGATGCTTGCGGCAGAGAATCCCTGAGCCGCCCTCGCGAAGTCCGCCTGCCCCAAGATGGGCAGCGTCCGACCGTCGCTCGAAAACAACAGCGTGCCGCCGAGCGTCCGGACCTCGGCCCGGATCATCGCGTCCCGCGCCACGACGACGCTCAGCTTCGCCCCCAGCGTGGCGACGCGCTCGGCTGTCAGGTCGGCGGGAGACAGATCGGCCGGCGTCAGCGTGCCGTTAACCAGGACGCGCACCAGCGACGTGTCGTCGCCGACCACCGAGTTGAGTGTGCCGCTCGTGAGCTGCGTGGACACGAGCATGGTCTGGGCGCTCGCGGTGACGCCGATAATGACGAGGAAGGCTGCGAATACCAGCGCCAACAGTGCTGGGGTGCGGTGTGCCTGGGCTCGTCGTCCTTGCAGTTGCGCGATGTCCATAGCATGGGAGGGTAAGCGCGCCAGTCAGCGGAGAAATACCCCAAACGTCCCAACGGGTACCCATGGCCCAGGTGACCTACCTCCATGGGTCGGGCTGTCCCGCGCACTCCACCCGGAGCGGGCCCCACGCCCCGTGGCATTCCGGCATGGTGCTCGCGAGGCCGCCGACATCGCACCCAACGAACTCAGTCGAGGCGCGAAGGTGGCGTACTAGCGGTGTCCACGCGGCTCGAGCAGCCAGGCACCGTCGGGGGGACACGGCGAGCGCCAGCAACCCGGGACCGGAAGCCTGGCACCGCGGACGCGGCCATGGTCGAAACGAGGAGCGGGAAGCGCCGCAAGGCAAGACGTCTGCGACCAGCGCCATCGACAACCACCGCTCGCCAGTTCCCAAGGGCCGGGCTCCGGCGCCAGCCTCCTCACCCGGCACCCGCCCGGCGCAGGCGCTCGAGCTCGCGGCGTAGCCGCTTGCTCGGCCGGCCCTGCCCGCGCACGACGGCGATCTCCGGTCCGCGCGCCGGGACGACCGGCGGGCTGTGGTCCACGTAGCAGCCAGCGGCGACCGGGGCCCCGACGCGCGACTCGATCGGCCGCACGACCTCGACGACGCGCTCGCGATCCGCGATGAATGCCTCCACGCGGTCGCCCGCGCGGACCTTGGTGGACGGCTTCGCCGGCGAGCCGTTCACCTGGACGTGGCCGCCCTCGCACAGCCGGGTCGCGAGCGGGCGGGTCTTCACGAGGCGCACCGCGCACAGCCAGCGGTCGACGCGAGTCTCATCGGCGGCGTTGGGATCGGTCACGCGTCCAAGGATCGCACGCCGACGGGTGCGGCTGGCGCCGGGCGGGGCGCCCCTCTCGCGCGACCGGCCGTCGATCTCGATCCAGCAGCGCGCCCGCCCGCCTCAGGAGGCCGCCTGGCGGCGCGGGTTTGACATGCGGCGTCGAGGCCGTCACATTACCAGACTCATAGGCTAGTGTCAGACTCTAACGTAACAGTCAGGTGAAGAACGCCGTGACCAGCTCGCTCGACGCGACCCGACCCGCAGCAAGCCTTGCGCTCCGAGGCGCCGGCGCGGTGTACGTGGCGAACTCCCTCGGCTTCGGCTTGGGCGCCGTCGTCACTCTCTGGTACCAGGGCCAGCACGGCGAGCTCCCGATGACGCCGTTCGGCTTCCGCTCGTTCAGCGGTCCGTTCGAGGGCCTGGGGGCCGGGTGGTTCACCGCGCTGGGCTGGACGTTCGCCGGGGTCTGCGCGCTGGAGTTGCTGGCTGGCGTCGGGATCTGGCGGGGCTGGAGGCGGGGAGCGGCGGTCGGCGTCGCCACGACCCCGCTGGCCCTCGCCCTCGGGGGAGGCTTCGCGCTGCCGCTCTACCTCGTCGGCGTCCCGATCCGGCTCGGGCTGCTGGCGCTGGGACGCCGGGCGCTCCGTTGAGCGCCGGATGAGGGCCGGCGTGCCGTACCTGAGGCCGTCGTGGCCCAAGCGGCGCCTCGAGCCGTGGCTCATGGCCCGGCTCCCGGGGCAGCCATGCCTCCGCGTGCGCGGCCGTGCCTCCGGGCGCATCCGGCAGGTCCCCGTGCGGCCGGTCACGGTCGGCTCCTCACGCTACCTCGTGGCCCTGCTCGGCGAGACCAACTGGGCGCGCAACCTCCGCTCGAGCGGGTTCGGTGAGCTCGTCGAGTGCGGCACGACGCGTCAGGTCCGGGCGGTCGAGGTCGACGGCGCAGAGCGCGCGGCAGCCGTCGCCGAGTACCTCGCGACCAGCCGGTACGGCCCGACCATCAGGCTGCTCACCACACGCCTGCCCGATCCGGTCGACCACCCGGTGTTCCGCATCGAGCCGATCTGACGCCGGGCCTCCGGGGGGCACGGCGCCGCGCATCCCGTCGATCGACGGGCCGAGGCAGTCCTCGCGGCGCTACGCCACGGCGACGACCACGTCGCCCCGCTTGTGCCCCAAGTCGACGTACCTGTGGGCCTCGGCAACGTCGGCCAGGGCATAGATGCGGTCGATGACGGGCCTGATCTCTCCGCTCTCGGCCAGATCGCCGAGCAGCGCGAGGTCGTCGCGGCGAAGGTTCGGCGTCCCGTCGTCCACCGAGACGCAGGCACCGCCGGGACGGAGCACGGCGCGGCACCCTCGGAGGGCGAGACTGCCCTTGCGCCTGCCCACCGCGTCGAGGATCACGTCGTACCGTGCCGCCTGCTCCCTGAAGTCCTCGCGGGTGTAGTCGATCACGCCCACCGCGCCCAGTGATGCCACGAGGTCCATGTTCGAGGTGCTGCAGACACCCGTCACCTCCGCCCCGAGGTGTCGCGCGAGCTGCACGGCGGACGTGCCGACCGCACCCGAGGCTCCGTAGACGAGGACCCGTTGGCCCGCCCGAACCCCGGCCTTGCGCAAGGACGCGAGCGCGAGGAGGCCGCCGTACGGGATCGCCACGGCCTCCAGGTCCGGCCGACCTCAGCGGGCGTTCACGCTGAGGCCTGAGGCCCACGGTGACACCGCGACTGGCTCGCGCGGCTCACGTTGGACGCGGCGGCGGGTGTGGCCTCATGACGCTCCGCCAGCTGCCCGCCGATGCCGAGCCCCCTACTCGCCGAGCGCCTTGAGGGCGATCGGCAGCCAGCGACGGAGGTCGCGCTGCCAGTAGGGCCACGAGTGCGTGCCGCTCCCGTACGCGGCCACGGTCACCGGGACGTGCGAAGCCCCGAGTGCCGTGACGAACGCCGCGTTCTCGATCGCGACCTCCGACTCCTGCGGGTCCGCCTTCGCTCCACTGGCATCGAGGGGCCCCGCCCGCCCGTTCCCGTAGGCGACGTAGAGCGCCGTGCCCCTGAGGGCTGCCGGGTGATCGGTCGGGTCGTGGGCCAGCCACACGTCTGCCTGCGCGGAGCGGCTGCCCCACATGGCGTCCGGCGCCCCGATCGACCAGCCCCTGGAGGCTTCCGCTGCCGGGTCGAGGACGCCGCTGAACGAGGCGGCGGCGAGGAACATCCCCGGCTCGCGCGCGGCATACTCCATCGCCCCGTAGCCGCCCATCGACTGGCCGGCGACGACGCGCCTGTCCCCGGCCCGCCAGTTCCGTTCGAGCAGCTGGCGCAGCTCGACGAGGTGGAAGGTCTGCCACTCCGGCGGACCGCCCTTGCCGTCGTTCCACCAGTTCGAGTACCAGCCGCCTCCCGCGTCAGGCATGACCACGAGCAGATCCGTCGCAGCGGTCGCCTGCTCGACATCGGTGTTCGACGTCCACTCGGTGTGGTCGCCGCCGGCACCGCAGAGCAGGTACAGGACGGGCCAGCGGGCGGTTGGCCGCGCGTCGAACTGACTCGGCAGCAGGATCCGGACCGTGACCGTCCAGCCGAGCGGGCCGTGGGCAGGCGCGAGCTTGCCGAGCGCCGGGGAGACGATCGTCAGGTCCCGGGTGCGGGCGTCGACCGTCGTGACCGCGACGATCCGGGCGCCGTCGTCGGCGGGGACGTCATAGGTCGGCAGGGGCGAGCGCGTCGGGCTGGCCCCGGTCGACGGCATCGGCGTGGCAGACGGGGTCGGCGTGGCCGTCACGGCAGGCGCGACGACAGCCAGAGACGGGACGACGGCCACGGGTCGCGTCGCCGAGGGCGGGGACGGTGTGGCACCGGGGGCACACCCTGCCACCAGCCCGACGACGACGAGGGCGACGAGCCGGCGCAGCCCGGGTTCGCGTCCGAGCATCGCACCCACCATCCTGCACGCGTCCGCGAGCGGCACCGGCGCCTCGTGCGCACCCCGCCCGTCCGCACCGTCGGCTCACCGCCCCTTTGTGGCGCGCATCGTACGCCGGAGTCTCGTGGGGGCGAGTTGGTCCGCACATCTCGCGCCGGAGGCGTTGCGCGCGTCGTGGCGCACCGCTATAGTTCACCAATCGGTGAACTATCTGAAGGTGGACGGTGACCGGCGACGATGACCGCGAGGGAGGTGGAGGCTGGCGAGGAGCGGCTCGATCGGCTGTTCGCCGCGCTCGACAACCGCCACCGCCGGGCCATGGTCGAGCTCCTCGCGCTGCAGCCGGCCTCGATCAGCGGGCTGGCGCGAGCCCGCGGCCTGTCGTTGCCGGCGATGGACAAGCACGTGCGGATCCTCGAGGGGGCCGGCCTCGTCCGCCGGCGGAAGACCGGGAGGACGACCTTCCTCGCGCTCGACCGCTCGGGCCTGCTCGCCGTCCAAGGCTGGCTGGGAGCGTTCCACGCGTACTGGGGCACCGAGGCGGAGACGCTCGAGAACTACACCGCGTACCTGGAGGGCGAACCGTGAAGAAGTTCCTGATGCTGATGTACGGGGCGGCCGAGCCGACGCCCGAGGGCATGGCCGCGTGGCGCGCCTGGTTCCAGCGCATCGGCGACCACATTGTGGACAGCGGAAACCCGCTCGGCGCCTGCGTCGAGGTGACGCCCTCGGGCAGCCGGTCGCTCGGGCCGGACGACGGCGTGTCCGTGGGCTACACGATCCTCTCCGCCGACAGCCTCGACGAGGCGGTCCGCCTGCTCGCCGACTGCCCGATCGCCGACAGCGTCCGGCTGCATGAGGCGCTGCCGATGTAGAGCGGGTCGTCTTGTCCAGCGCGGCCTAGGCCCGGTCGGGTCGTGGCGTCCCCTTCCCCACACGACATCCGGGCGCAGTCCCGGGCAGCGAACGAGGTCGACTGAGATGGCGAACTTCCTGCTGACCTACCACGGCGGCGGCATGCCGGAGACCGCGGAGGAGACGGCCAAGGTCATGGCGGCATGGGACGTGTGGTTCCACGAGATCGGCGACGCGGTCGTCGACGCGGGCAACCCCTGCTCCGCCTCGAAGGCGATCTCCCCCGACGGCTCCGTCATGGACGCGACCATGTCGCCGTCCGGCTACTCGATCATCCGCGCGGCGGACATGGACGCTGCGGTCGCCGCCGCGAAGGGCTGCCCGGTCCTCGCGGGCGGCGCCGTCGTCCTCGTCAGCGAGACCTTCAACGCGATGTGACGCCCGGCGCCATGCGGCCGCCCTCGTCTTGCGCGGGCGGCCGCGTCGACGGCCTGCGCAGCTCCTCGTCCGAGGCCGTCACCCATGCTGTCGGGACGTGGTCCTGACGCTGGGCCCGCGCTGGACAGGGCGCGCGCATCGTGTCATCGGCCGCGGGCGTCGATCCCGAAGAGCTCGTGGGCGATGGCGGCCTCGGTCCACGCGACCCACTCGTCGTGGGGCCAGCCGGCGACCTCCACCAGGGCGTGGTAGGCGTCCATCCCGGCGTACAGCAGCAGCAGGTCGTTCGCGCGGTCCGGGGTCAGGCCGGCCCGCAGCGGCGCCTTGGCCAGCAGCACCTCGAGCATGCCCCGGTACCCCTCGGCGCGCCACCGCTCATGGCGGTCGACCACCTCCGCCACCTCCGGGTCGCTCGCCGCCGAGCCCGCCGCCACCACGTGCAGCGGCGTGAGCCGCCGGGTGATCTCGCCCACCCCGGCCACGAGCCGGCCCAGCGCCTCGGCCACGTCCCCCGCGGCGGCCATCTCCCGGTACCACGGCTGCTCCCACGGGACCTGGGGATCGCCCTCGCCCATGACGGCGAGGTCGTAGGCGCGGCTGAGCACGGCGGCCTTGGTGTGGAACGTGAAGTAGACGGTCTGCACCGCGACCCCCGC
>JAKAMV010000429.1 GCA_021812735.1 Chloroflexota bacterium
GAGGTCCGCGGCGAGCTGCCGTCGGGCCACGAGAACATCTTCCGCTTCTCGCTGCTCGACCCGGACGCCGACCTGGCCGGCGCCGCCGACGCGTACCGTCCGCCGTTCGCGCACCTGGCGCTGCTCGCCCAGGTGCCGGGCGTGGACGTGCTGGCGCGGGTCGCGGCCGAGAAGGGCGCTCCGCTGACCGACGCCGAGCGCGCCGAGCTTGACACCCGGCTCGCCTCGGTTCGCCGCTGGCTCGAGGCCTACGCTCCCGAGCGCGCGCGACTCGAGATCCGGCGCGACGCCCTGCCGCCCGAGGCGGAGCTGCTGCGGCCCGAGCAGCGCGCCTTCCTGCGCGCGTTGGGCAGGGCCGCCCACGGCGACGCCCCGGCCACCGGCGAGCAGTGGCAGTCGGCCATCTTCGCGGTCGCGGCCGAGCATGGCATCGACGCCCGGGCCGCCTTCAATGCCCTCTACCTCTCGTTCCTCGGCCGCGCCAACGGGCCCCGGGCCGGCTGGCTGCTGGCCAGCCTCGAGCGCGGCTTCGTGATCGCCCGCCTCGGCGAGGCAGGCGCGGCAGCAGGGGAGGCGACCGCATGAGCGTCGGCGTCCAGCGGCTCCGCGACGAGCCGGGCCGCATCCGTCAGGGTGCGATCGACAAGCGCGAGGACCCGGGCCTGGTCGACCAGGCGATCGAGGTGGATACGCGCCGCCGGCGGCTGCAGGCGGAGTCGGATGCGCTCAAGGCCGAGCGCAACGCCGCGAGCAGGCAGGTCGGCGAGGCCATCCGGGGCGGGGCGAGGCCGGACGGCCCCGAGGTGGCGGGGCTCAAGGCCAGGAGCACCGCGGCGGGCGGACGCATCAGCGAGATCGACGCGGAGCTGGCGAGCACCGAGCAGCAGCTCGAGGACCTGCTCCTGCGCATCCCCAACCCGGCCGACCCCGAGGTGCCGGTGGGCGGCGAGGAGGCCAACGTCACGGTCCGGATGTGGGGCGAGAACGCCACCCGCGTGGTAGTCGCGCCCGGCGGCACCTGGGAGCGCAAGCCCCACTGGGAGATTGGCGAGGCGCTCGACATCATCGACAACGGGCGCGGCGCCAAGATCGCGGGCTCGGGCTTTCCGGTCTACAAGGGCGCGGGGTCGCGCCTGCAGCGCTCGCTGATCATGTGGTTCCTCGACGTCCACACCAGCGAGCACGGCTTCACCGAGGTCTGGCCGCCGGCCGTGGTCAACACCGCGTCCGCGCGCGGCACCGGCCAGATCCCCGACAAGGAAGACCAGATGTACGTCGTCACGCGCGACGAGCTGTACCTTGTCCCCACGGCCGAGGTGCCGGTCACCAACCTCCACCGCGACGAGATCCTCGAGGCCGACCAGCTGCCGATCCGGTACGCCGCGTACACGCCGTGCTTCCGCCGCGAGGCGGGCGCCGCCGGCAAGGACACCCGCGGCATCCTGCGCGTCCACCAGTTCGACAAGGTCGAGATGGTGCTGTTCGAGAAGCCCGAGGCCAGCGCCGACGCCCTGGAGTGGATGACCTCGCGCGCCGAGGTCCTCCTGCAGCGGCTCGGACTGCCGTACCGCGTGCTCCTGCTCAGCACCGGCGAGATGGGCTTCGTGCAGCGCAAGAAGTACGACCTCGAGGTGTGGGCCCCGGGCGTGGAGCGCTGGCTCGAGGTGAGCTCATGCTCCAACTTCGGCGACTACCAGGCGCGCCGGATGCAGATCCGCTACCGGCCCGAGAAGGGCGCCAAGCCCGAGCTCGTCCACACGCTCAACGGCTCGGGCCTGGCCCTGGCTCGCATCGTGGCGGCCATCCTCGAGGTGTACCAGCAGGCTGACGGCACGGTCGTCGTGCCGGAGGTGCTCCGGCCGTACGTGGGGGCCGATCGGATCGGGGCTCCGGCGGGCGCCTGAGCCGACGGCCCGCCCGCGCGGCGCGCTTCGAATGCGGGTTCCAAACGCCGTGCACGAGCGTTAGGATTGCTGCGGCGGCTGACGCCTGAGAGGCCTCGCGCGAAGCCGCCGCAGGAGGGAGCACGCTATGTCCCAGCAGCCTCCGCCTCCGTTCACGCAGCAGCCTCCGGGCCCGCCCCCGTATGGGTCGCCCCCAGCGCCCCAGCCGTCGCAGCAGGCCTGGGTCCCGCCCGTGGCCGGACCAGCGCCGGGGGTGGCCTACGCGAGCGCGGGGTCGCGTCTCGTCGCCTACATCGTCGACGCGGTGGTCACCTGGATCCTGATCTTCGTCGTCTCGCTCGTGCTCGGGGGCATCTTCGCTGCCGGCGCCAGCTCTGACAACGGCGGCGCAG
The DNA here is from genome assembly GCA_021812735.1 of Chloroflexota bacterium. The sequence goes on from JAKAMV010000429.1 coordinate 2,297, forward strand.
TGGCGGGCACCAGCATGGTGGTCTGGCTGCTCGCGATCTTCGTGATCTGGCTGGGCTACTTCCCCTGGTTCTGGGCGCACGGCGGCGCCACCCCGGGCATGAAGATGTTCCACATCCGCGTCGTGCGCGAGGTTGACGGCGGCCCGGTCACGGGCGGCCAGGCGATCATGCGGCTGATCGGGTATTGGGTCAGCTCGTTCATCTTCTACCTGGGCTTCATCTGGATCCTGATCGACGCCCACAAGCAGGGCTGGCACGACAAGATCGCCAATACCGTGGTGGTCGAGAGCCGGTAGCGCGGTCGCGCATTGGAGAGGAAGGCCGCGCGGCGCCTCACGGCCCGCCCGGCCTTCACGCAGGTTGCCTTTCGGATCCCCACGACGGCCCCGCAGCTGCGCGGCGCGCCGATGTGCGCCTCGCCCCGCGCGTGGTGAGCGGCGCTGCGCGTGAGCGGCGCTGCGCGTGAGCGGCGCTGCGCCATCGTCCCGGTCGCCGGCCGCGCGCTATCCTCCGTGGCGGAGCGGTGGCCGAGTGGTTGATGGCAGCGGTCTTGAAAACCGCCGGGCGCAAGCCTCGTGAGTTCGAATCTCACCCGCTCCGCCAACTTGGTAGCACACGTGGTAGCTCAGCTGGAAGCGGCTGCTGGGCGTCACCCGCTCCGCCAGGTTCGTGCGAAGGACGGGCATCCCGTGGACGAAAGCGGCCGCCGGCGCAAGGTCGGCCGGATGGCGACGGGCGGCAGGTGCCGGCCGCGGGCGAGGCTGCTCCTGCTGCTCGCGGTGGCGCTCGCGCGCTGAGGCCGCCGGCCGTGGATCTTTCGTCGGGTTCCGGGCGAACCAGCTGACTGCCCGTCTCGACCCGCGGCAGCCTGATCCACATCCGTGGCCCATCGGCCGCGAGTCGCCGACCGCACGCGGATCGTCGGAGGAGTTGCCCGCTGAGCGAGTGGCGCCCGCGCCCGTGTCGCCCCAGTAGTACCTTGCGGACATCGTGAGTCCCGGGGAGAAACAGCGCGATGCCGAAACAGCTGCCGGAGGTCGAGTACCTGCCCACAGGGCCGAAGCCGTCGCTGGGGTGCGGGTGGAGCCTCTTCTGGGTCTTCATCGGCCTGCCGTTGGCTGTGGCAATCCCCTTTCTCCTGTCGCCCGTGCTCGGGGCCCTGATCTACTACTCTGGACTGGCCGTCGTCGCAATCTGGACCTGGAACAGGTACAGGGCTCGCGCCACTTGGTCACGCCAGGACGACGTCGACCGCTATGCCAGCCAAGTAATGAGCGAGACCTTCACACTCATGGCCGGGCGGCACGAGCCCCTGTCCGATGCCTCGCCGGGCCTCCGCAGCATCCACGACGCGCGGGTCGGTGAGGTCAGCCAGCACTTCGATCAAGGGATCAGCGCCGCCGTTACCGGCTGGCTGCGCCATGAGTTCAGCCTTCACGGTTGGGGCGTCGGGGTATCGCTCGACAGCCTCGGCCTAGGCACGGGCAAGCTCGGGCTCAGCGGCTCGTCCAGCGTCGCCCTCGGCGTGCACGGTGTCCTCCGGGACGACCTCAGCGGCGACGGATTCGTGGCCGTCCTCGAACGGGACCTGCCGAGCGGCACCGTCGACACCGTGCGGGTGATCGTCCCGTCCGAACCCGCCTGTCGCGAGTACGTCGCCAACCTCGTGTCAGCGATCGGCGCCCGGGTCGGGCCCGGGACCCAGCTGGACAGCACCTGTCGAACGCACGCACCCCGACTCGCCTCCTCGTTCCCGTGCGACGTCGCGCACGCCTCGGACCAGCTCCGCGCCGTGCTGCGTCAGCCGGCGGAGCGACGTCCGAGCGTGTCGGTCGTGGGCGAGGACCTCGGCGGCTCAGTCATCCTCGGCGGCGCCATCCGAATCGGCCCGGACGGCCCCTGGCAGCAGCTCTTTCCGATCGTCCGCAGCAGGGAGATCCTGGACTCTGCGGGAGCGCTGACCGCGAAGCTACCCGCCGAGGCGTAGTCGGGAAGCGCCGCACCGGGGACGCGACCTTGACATCCGCGTCGATGATGGCGCGCGGGGGCGAGATCCCGGCGAACCTGGCGCAAGCCTGGTGAGCTCGAATCTCACCCGCTCCGCCTGGTTCGAAGCCCGACGAGAGGCTCCTGGCACCAGATGGGTGACCGGCCGGAGGCTGCCCGACGCGCACGTTGTTGGCGATCGCCTCGCACTTGGGGACCTGGTCCCCGGCGAGCGTGTCGAATCGTGACGCTCAGCTTTGCCCCGGCTGCCTGACGGCGGTCGCTTCGGTGTTGGAGAACGGGCTCCTCGACTCCTGGCCGCCATGTCGCATGTCGGCTGCGACGCGCATCACTCGGAGATGAGGCAGCTGCCGCCCGTCACCATCCTCCCGACCTTGCGCCCGCGGCCGCTGGGCGTCCACGGGATGCCCGTCCTCTGCGACATGCGCCGGGCCACGAGCGCCACGTCCGGGTGACGGGACGGGCATCCCAGTCCCGCGCTCGAGCCAGTCAACGGCTGACCGCGCCGGTGGCCGTGGCCGCAACACATGGGCAGCGGGCGGCCGTCGCGGGAATTCGGCGCGCCGCACGGCGGTTCCGGGCGGCGGTCACGAATGGCGCGCCGGACTCAGGAAGATGTCAGAGACCGGCCTGAACATCTAGCCGGCGGACGATGTCGGCGATCTGACGGTCGCGGCTGGCGGCCGTCAGCGGCGCGAGCCGCGTGCCCATGACCAGAGCTGACTCTCGGCGCGGCAGCGGGGTTGCAGTGAGCCCCGAGACGGCAGCCGACGCCCGCGAAGGGCCGGTAAGGACGAGCGTTGAGGAAGGACGCACGATGAAACTCAAACTGCTGGCGACGGTCGCCATGATCGTGATCGGGGTCGGGGCCGTCGGCTTTGCCGTGGTCGGGCCGAACCTCGGCGGGTCGAGCGCGCCGCAGTACCTGACCGCGACCGCGGCCACCGGCACGGTGTCGGTGCAGGCGGTGGCGACCGGAACCGTGCAGTCCACCACCGCCTACGGCCTCAGCTTCGGCGCCGACCCCGAGATCATCTCGAGCGCCTCGACCACCACGACGTCGTCGGCCGCAACCGCCACCACCTGGGTCGTGCAGACCGTGCCCGTCGCCGTCGGGCAGACGGTGACCAAGGGCGAGGTGCTCGCGACGGCCGACCCGTCGAGCGCGAACGTCGCCGTCGCCGTCGCCAAGGCGAACCTGGCCGCCGCGCAGGCCCAGCTGTCGGTGGACCAGGGCCATCCCTCCGCCACGGTGCTCGCAAGCGCGCAGAACCAGATCAAGTCGGCGTCCCTCCAGCTCACGGTCTCGCAGCACAACGCCCAGAACTCCATCACCACGAACGAGCTGAACGTCCAGAAGGCGCAGACGGCGCTGGCCAACGCGAAGGCGGCTCTGGCGCAGGCGCAGGCGGGTCCGACCGCGGACCAGCTCACCCAGGCGCAGGCCTCGCTGAGCAACGCGCAGTTGTCGCTCGCCCAGGCGCAGCAGAAGCTGACCGCGCAGCAGGCGACGGATGCGCAGACGCTCCAGGCGGACCAGACGGCGGTGACGAACGCCCAGTCGGCGCTCGCCAGTGCACAAGCGACGCTATTCCTCGACCAGAACACCAGCCCCGCCCCGTCTGGCTCGCAGATCGCCCAGGATCAGGCGGCCGTCAATTCAGCCCAGCAGGCCCTGACCAGCGCCCAGAACAAGTACAGCGCCGACAGCCAAGCCGCCACGAACGCGGAGCAGTCGGCCTCGATGGGGGTCACGCAGGCGCAGAACAACCTCAACGCTGCACAGGCGACCTACAACACCAACACGACCCCGTCCGCGACCGCGGTCCAGAGTGCCCAGCAGCAGGTGGTGTCCGCCGAGCAGGGCCTCACCGCGGCCCAGCAGAGCCTGGCGGCGGCGAAGACCTCGCAGGCGGACGGCCTGGCGCAGGCCCAGCAGACCCTGGCGTCCGCGCAGACCAGCGCCGCGACGTCCACCGGCCCCCAGTCCGCCGCCACGATCGCGCGGGACAAGGCCTCGGTCTCGTCCGCCCAGCAGACCCTCGCGACGGCGCAGACCACCGCGGCCCACACCACCCTGACCGCCCCGGCCGACGGCCAGATCGTCGCGGTCAACGTGCAGCCCGGCACGATCGCTCCGACCGGTTGGGCGATCACGATGCAGACCACCGCCCTCGAGGCGACGGCGAGCTTCGCCGAGACGTCCGTGGTCGGCCTCAAGGTGGGGCAGCCGGCGACGGTCACCGTGACGGCCCCGAACGCAATCGTCCAGGGGACCGTCGCCTCGATCCAGCCCGTCGGGACAAGCTCCGGGTCCAACAGCGTCGTGACCTACAGCGTCACGGTGTCGCTCGACAACGCGCCGGCGACGATCCTGTCCGGCATGTCCGCCAGCGTCGCCGTCACCACCGCCGAGGCGAAGAACGTGGTCACCGTGCCCGCCATCGCGGTGGTCGGCTCGTCGGGCAACTACGAGGTCCGCGTGCTCGACGCCGCCGGGCAGCTCCAACTCACGCCGGTCCAGATCGGTCTGGTGAGCACGTCGCTGGCCGAGATCCAGAGCGGTCTCAGCGCAGGCCAGACGGTGGTCACCGGCACCGTCACCGCGCTCAACTCATCCTCGTCCACGGCCGGTGGCTTCGGCGGCTTCGGCGGGATCGGCGCCGGTGCCGGCGCCGGCCCCGAGTTCCGAACGCGGACGAACACCAGCACGAGCGGCGGCAGCACGAACAGCGCGGGCGGGGCGGGACAGCCGTGAGCCACCCGACCACATCGCTCGGCGCCGCGAGGCGGGCGGCGCGGCAGTCCCGCGACGGTGTCGAGAGGATCGCGGCATGAAGCTGGGCGACCTGCTCCGCGTCGCGGTCTCCCGCCTCGGCACCGGCAAGCTCCGCACGGGCCTCACCATGCTCGGGGTGATCATCGGCGTCGCCTCGGTCGTGGCGCTCGTGTCGGTCGGCCAGGGGGCGACCTCAGGGATCAACAGCCGGCTCGAGGGCCTGGGCACCAACCTGCTCTCGGTGACGCCCGGCGCCACCACCACCGGCGCCACGCGGGGCGCGTTCGGGTCGGCCACCACGCTGACCACGGAGGACGCGACGGCCCTGGCCTCGCTGGCGCACGTGGCAGGCGTGGCCCCCGAGATCTCCACCTCGCACCTCATCGCGGTCGGCAGCCAGAACGAGACCACCTCGGTCATCGGGACCACGCCCGACTACCCGCTCGTCTTCGCCTACGACCTGTGGCGCGGATCGTTCCTCACGCAGGCCAGCGTGGACCACTCGCTGCGCATCGCGGTCCTGGGCAACACCACTGCGACGAACCTGGGCCTCGACGCCTCGTCGATCGGCAGCACCATCTACATCAGCGGGCTCCCGTTCGAGGTGGTGGGCATCCTGCAGCCCAAGGGCGGGCAGGGGTTCCAGAACCCCGACGACGAGGTGCTCATTCCGGTCAGCACGGCGCGCGAGCTGTTCACCTCCATGGACTCCGTCCGCACGATCGGGGTCAGCGTCGCCACGCAGGCCGACATGGACATCGTGACCGCGGAGATCACCGCCACGCTCGACCAGCGGCACGGCATCGCCGCCGGCGGCACGGCGGACTTCACGGTCACCAGCCAGACCCAGCTCCTCTCGACGGTCAGCTCGGTGACCACGCTGCTCACGGTGCTGCTGGCCGGGATCGCCTCGATCTCGCTCCTCGTCGGCGGGATCGGCATCATGAACATCATGCTGGTCTCGGTCCGCGAGCGGATCCGCGAGATCGGCATCCGCAAGG
>JAKAMV010000430.1 GCA_021812735.1 Chloroflexota bacterium
GCAGCGTGGGGGTCGCTCCGGCAAGCGGTCGCCCGCCGGCCGCACATCCTGCGAGCAGCAGCGCGACCAGCACACCGACCCCTGCCTGCCGAAGCCTCATCTCACCTTCCCGGGAACGCGCCCTGACAGGGTACGCCCCCGCGCATCCCCGCAGGCCTCGGGGTCTCCTCGACCGATCTGACGACCCGCTGTTCCGCATCCTAGCCGTGGACCCGCGCGAACTACCCTGGCAGATCGGAGCGCCCTCTGCGATCGCCGCTGACTCCACACAACACCGCGCCGCTGCGCGACGCCGGTCGGCTCCAATACGTGGATCACGCTCCTCGGCTTCGGTGAGGGCGAAGACCTCGACGTGGCGCTGCGCGATGAGCCGAGCCGCGGCAACATGGCCCGGAGAAGCGGCGAATCCCGGCGACGACGTCTGACCCTACTGCCTCGGGGGTCCGAAGCACATGCGATTGGGCCGTTATGTGCGAGAGGGGGTATCCATGCAAGTGCAGTCAGCGGCAGATCGAGACACCCGCGACCAGCGATCAGTGCCTCGTGACGAGCCAGAGCGTGCAGAGGACCGCCATGACCTGCACGATGAACGTCACTCGCTCGGAGGGGCGGGCCCGGCGCACGGCGGCCCTGATGCGCCGCTCGTCGGCGGGCGAGCGAGGCACGCCACGCCGGGCGAGGAACCTGGCCCACCAGGCCCACGTCAGGTAGGGCACCGTGGTGAAGATGCCGCCCACGGAAACGGCGACCACGAGCGCCCCCAGAGCACCGCCGACCCGCTGGCCGTTCGCTCCGGCAAGGACGTCGCCAAGGAGCGCCAGGATGATCATGCCGGCCAATCCGATGCCGCCGAGCAGCCCCCAGCCCACGCCCACGGTGTACACGTAGCCGTAGCGGTGGTTTGGCTCGACCTCATCACCCGGGAGCGCGCCGAGGCGCAGCTCCTTGTTGGCGAGTTCGACGGCGCCACGCGGCATCGTGAGGTCAATGAGGCGCTCAGCGAACTGCGCGATCCCGAACAGCATCGCTGGTTCTTACCGCAACTGAACGACGCGCCAGCGGAGCCGACGGTAACCCTACATCCGCAGGTCCTCGGCCAGTCCGCAGCAGGTGAACCCTCGGCTGGCGATCATCTCGTGTCCACATCGTCGGCGGCGTCGGGCGAGCCGGCCGGCGGGTGCAGGAGTTCCGACTGTCGGGCCTGCCGGGCCCGCCGAACCCGCGCCCTCCGCTCTGCGTAGAAGGCCAAGGCGAGGCCACCGGCGGCAGCGAGCGCAACCACGACAGGGCCGTAGCGTTGCCAGTCGACGACCAAGTAGAAGAGGACGGCCGGGAGCCAGACCCAGTGCACGTGCGAGAGGATGCGCTTCATCTTCCCTCCGACTACTGCCTGGCAAGCATCGCCGACTGGCTGGCGAATGCAAGCGCGGTTGCGGCGCGCGTGTCCCTACCTTGTCCGCACCCTGTGCGGCAGGAGGTGGCGATCCAGTCCGGCAGGAGGTGCTGATCCTGTGCGGCAGGAGGTGGAGATGGAAGTTGACGCGTGACCCGGCCCAAACGTTGAGCCCGCGACTCGGCTCTTGACCGGCTCATCAGAGGCCACCATCGTCCTCCCATGCGGCGCGTTCCCCTGGTGATCACCGCGTGCGTCCTGCTTGCCGGCGCGTGTGGCACCACGCCGGCGGCCACGATCTCGCCTTCTGGTGCGCGTGCCGCCTTCGAGTGCAGTGCGGTGAAGGCCCTCCAGGCTGGCGACGCCAAGGTCCCGCAGCTCCAGGCGGCGCTGCGGGGCGGCGACCAGCGACAAGTCATCCTCGCCGCGAACGCGGTGCTCCTCGCCGTGCTGCCCTCGGCCTCGGCGCGCTCGACCGATCCCGATCCCGCCGATACGCTCGACCCGCTCGTCGGCACGGCGCTGTGGGAGCTGGCAGAGACCGCGGGCAACCTCGAGAGCGGCTCCACCGCCACGCCTCCCGCATCGCTCGGGCCGCTGACCGTCGACGCGGCGATGGCCGCCCTCGCCCAGGCGCGTCAGGCCGTCCAGGCGGCGGTACGCGAGCGCGATCGGCTGGTATCCGCCGGCGCTCTCCGCTGTCCGTGATCTACGCGCCCAGTGGCGCTGATCTCTGGCCATAGGCGTGTCGGTGCCGCAGGCTGCTCTGCAAGGCCGCCGCCCGTCCACGTCATGTCACGTCCATCTCCACCTCCTGCCGCACAGGGTGCTGATCCTGTCCGTTACTCGCGTGATATATCAGCGTTGAGGTCATCGTTTTGACGGGGCTCTCGGGCTCCGCTTTGGAGCTGTCATCCGGTCGGTGCTTGGCTCACGCCTAGACACCGTTCTGTCCGGCGCGCACAGTCTGCCCGTGGCCGGTTCGCGCGCAGGCCACCACATGCGAATGAGGAAGCCGGGCGATGCAGATACGTGTGGCGCTTGCGTTCCTGCGGGTCGTGGGGCTCCTCCTACCCCGTCCGATGCGGGTGGCCGCACCCACCTTTCTCCGCCAAGGGGCGGAGCCCGAGGCAGCGCCAGGGGCACGGCACGTGTATGTCCTCGGGCTCGGCGCAAGCTGGATCGCTTTCGGCGTGGTGGCCTGGGCCACCACAATCGTCGCCGGGGCCGTTGGCGAGTTCTTTGCGGGGTCACGCGGTCGGTATCTTGGCGCCGACCTCGGAGCCGTCCTCTTCGCCATCTCCGTCGGAGGCATCCTCGCGACAGTGCCCTATCTCTACTGGGCCAACTGGGCGGACCGACATGCCAAGGGGGCAGTACCGGGCTCCCCCGAGGAGGCACGGGTCAAGGCGGCCGTGCGGCGCGCCCGTCCGTCCGACCGCGTGGTCCTCACCGTGCAGGTGCTTGCTGTCCTCTTCACGCTCTGGCTCGTTACTGGGCACTGAACACTGACCGCCCGGCTCGATCTGGCGGCGACTGCACTTGCGTGGATACCCCCCTTATGTGCGATTGGCGTGCTCGGAGCGGCTGGTACGGCCTCAAACGGCAGCGTGGCACCACCGGCGGCGCGATGTCGGGGCCCCGCGGTGTCACCGATCCGACGCCACCAGCGAGGCACCACTCTCCCGCCCCTGCGGTCGATCCATCCGCCGCCGCGAGCGGAGAAGCCCCGGCTATCGTGCTGTACCGCGGGGGGCTGCCACGGGGGCGCCTTCGGGTGCGGTGCGCGGGCATCTGCCTGCGCGCAAGGAGCACCGGCCTGCTTCTCGCGGCGAGGCAGGCTCAGCCTTTCGCGGTGGCTGCGGGCCCCGGCTGGCGAACGGCATCGCGGCGGCCGCAGCGTGGCCCGTCCTGAGCATGGCGGTCGGGTTCGCGAAGGAGTTGAGCGATGCGCTGATGGGTGAGACCGAGCAGCACGCCGATGTCTCGGGTGGTCAGCCCTTCTGCAGCCAGCTGACGCGCGCTGGCCCGCAAGGCGGTCGAGGCCTCACGCTGGGCTCGCTCCGCCCGATCCCGCTCGCTGCGGGCCGCATCAACCGACCCGCGCAACTCGTCCCGCAGCTCGGGGCGCAGCCGGACCTCGACATCGGCCGGCGGCACGTCGAGGAAGAGTGCGATCGCCTCCCTCGCCATGGGGGCGGCTCCATCGATCCGGCGAGCCTGGGTGAAGACACCCGGCAGCTCGGGAACCTCGATCGCCCACCAGCCGCCGCTCCGCCGCGCCACGGCCTCAAACGTTCTCATCTCCACCATGCCTTCCCGAGCTCCGCTTCCAGATGGCGGCAAATGTCGGCCGCAGTCCACTCGTTGATCTCGCGCTGCGGCTTGACGGATTGATCGCACAAGCGCAGCGCGTTTCACGCATTCAGGCTAGCCCAATTGCCGATGACCGTCTAGTCGGCTTGCCAAACGCTCTCCAGTGATCCAGACGGATGCAGCGAGACGCGCCCCGGCGAACGTCAGGACGAACCAGGGCGAGCGCAGCCCGAGGACATAGAAGACCACCATGGCGCCCACCGCGAACGAGCCGCACGGGGTGAGCGGGGTCATCACCGGCCGTGTCGGGCGTGCCCTCCGATGCCTCCCTGGGCGTCCCTGATCGGTGAGGATCGAGCGATCGTGCAGGGGGCGCCCCGTGGACACCCGCTCGGCATTCAGGTTGTCGGGTGCCATTACCCGGTTGCTGGGCCGGCGAGCGGCGTCCCGCTGTCGCCAGACTGGCGCCGGCCCCGGCAGAGTGGTCCAGGGCTACGCCCTCGATCCATCTCCCAGCTCGGATCGGAGGTCTCACCGCGTGCTGCCATCGCTCTTGTACATCCTGGTCCGGCGCATGCTCGGGCTCGTGGCGCGGCGCTTCCGCTCGGGGCGCTCGAAGGACCTCGAGACCATCGTGCTGCGGCACGAGCTGGCGATCCTCCGTCGGCAGGTGGCACGTCCCGAACTCTCCGATGCCGATCGAGTCTTTCTGGCTGCGGCGCCACGTGTGCTGCCGCGGCGGCGCTGGTCTCGATCCACTCAGGGGCTGTGCTCTCAGCGCGGCCGCACGACGCGCAATTGTGGACGGTCCAGTCGATCGTGACGTTCGATCGGCGGCGTCCGGCGCCCCCGGTTGATCGTTGAGCGTGGCGGGGCCGCGTCGGAGGGGGTCACGCTCCGCGGCGCGCGCATCCGCCATCCGACCGAAGGCGCGTCCGCTCGGCCACGCTCCGATCTGGTGTGACTTGACCCCCGTCGGACGCTGGAGTGACCGAGGGCAGTGCACGAGCCGATGGAGGCAACCGGATGCGGACGGCGCAACGAGCGATGATGCTGGTCGTTGCGATGGTCGTCGCCTCGTGCGGGTCGAGCACCGCGCCGAAGCCGGCCTCGATGCACCCGTCGTCGTCCGCCGCCACCAGCGCCATCGCGGCCCCGATCTCGGGCACGCCGGCCACGTCCGCCCCATCGGCCTCGCCCGGCCCGTCCGCCTCGATCGGACCGCCCGTCGACGTCGTTGCGACGCAGGTGGCGGTCGTACGCCAGGCGCCGCACCCGCCTGCGCTCGACGCAGTCGCCTTCGCCGACAGCGCGCACGGCTGGGCGGGCGGGACCGGCGTCCTGCTCGGCACGAGCGACGACGGCCCGAGCTGGCGGACCGAGTGGACCGGCAGCGGCACCGTCCTCTCGTTCTCCGCGGTGGACGCGCGGCACGCCTGGGCGCTGGTCGGCTCCAAGGGCGGTGCCATGGGTTACCCGGGCACCGGGCGCCAGCTCCTCCGCACGACCGACGGCACCCACTGGTCCCCGGTCGGGCGGGGCACGCCGCTGCACGTGATCGACTTCACGAGCGCGAGCGACGGCTGGGCGATCGCGTCGGCGAGCAGCGATACCTCGCTCCCGGGCGAACTGCTGGAGACGAGCGACGGTGGGACGAGCTGGCAGCGCAGCCCGCTCACGGCGCTCGTGCAGTCGGCCTGCTTCTCCGGCATGGCCCTCGGCTGGGCCGCCAACGGCTCGGCGGTCTACCGGACCACGGACGCCGGTGCGAGCTGGACGAAGGTGGCGAGCGGACCGAACGACCGGACGAACCCGAACTGGTACGCGACACTCCGGTGCTCGGGCGACACGGCGTGGGTGCTCTTCATCGGCGGCGCGGCAATGAACCAGGAGGCGTACCTCGGCGAACGGACGCTCGACGGCGGCGCGCACTGGCAGACGCTCCTGTCCGATCCGTTCTTCCCGAGCTTGCCGAAGGGAACGATCCCGATCGACGCGTACTCCGGGCCGTTCGCGGTCGCCTCCTCGCGGGACGCCGGGTTCCTCGGCTGGTGCGGGCCGTGCGGCGCCGGCTCCTGGTCGTACACACGGACGAACGACGATGGCGTGACCTTCATCCACACCCCGCTCCTCGGGCTCGACGGGGCCATCCTCGGCGGCCTCGCGTTCGCCGATCCGGTGCACGGCTGGATCGCGGGGTCGACTGGTGGCGACGGCGGCTTCCTCGTGGCGACCGACGACGGCGGCACGACCTGGCACCCCGCATACCCGTCGGCCGCCTCGTCACCGGCGGTCGGGGTCAGCTTCGTCTCGGCAACCGTCGGGTTCGGGATCGGCGTCCTGGGCGACGGGCGGGTGGTGCTGCGGACGGACGACGGGGGGTCGACGTGGCAGCCGGTGGGCCGCCTGCCCGCCAACCCCGAGGAGTTCAGCCAGGACCACGTGGTCTGGTTCCTCGACGCGAACCACGGCTGGGTCACGACCCAGTCCGGCCTGCTCACCACGAGCGACGGCGGGCGGACGTGGAGCCCGGTGCCCGGCGTCCTGCCCACGAACGCGCGCCAGGCGGGCGCCGGCGTCGCGTTCGTCGACCCCGAGCGCGGCTGTGTGGGCGATGTCCAGTCGGCGATGGCAACGGCCGACGGTGGGCGGACATGGCGGCCGGCCACCGCCCCGGCGGGCGTCCTGGCCTGTGCCGCGGGGCTCGTCGATCCGAACTGGGCGCGTCTCGGCCAACCGCCGGGTTCGTTCGACCAGTTCGTCCTCGATGCCGTCCTTTCAGGCGGGGTCGCCGTCGGGCACGGCTACGTCGACGGCGGGGTTCCCGGAGTGGTCGTGACGCGCGACGGCGGGACGACGTGGACGGCCGAGCTCTGGCCGGCGGGGCCGAACGGGTCAGGGTACGAGGCACTGCTCCCCGTGTCGTTCGTCTCGCCGTCCGACGGGTGGTTCCTCGGACTGGTCGGCCAGCTGTACCGCACGAGCGACGGCGGCGCGACCTGGGCGGAGATCGGCCCGGGGTAGGTCGCGCGCCGGCGGGCCCGTCGCTCAGGAGCCCACGGTCTTGAACCAGGTCGCGGCGGCCGTGTTCCCGCGCGCGACGGCGCGCGATGGCGTCCCCCGCGAGCAGCACGCCCGAGTCCATGACTCCACGCTCTCTCACGGTGGCGAGCGTCCCGATCACGCTTCATTCCGCCCGGGCCTGGAGTCCCTCGTACTCGACCCGTGCGATCCTAGAGAGCATGGCCGATCCCCGCGCGACCGACGAGACCCGCATCGACCGCTGGCTGTGCGCGGTGCGGCTCGTGAAGACGCGCCCGGCGGCGACGCAGCTGTGTGACGCTGGCCACGTCCGCGTGAACGGGAACGCCGCGAAGCCTGCTACGAAGGTTCGGGCCGGCGACCGGGTCGACGGGCTGATCGCCGGGCGCGAGCGCATCGTGGAGGTCGTGCGGCCGATCGAGTCGCGCGTGGGCGCCCCGGTCGCCGTCACCTGCTACGTGGACCACAGCCCGCCGCCGGTGGTGACAGAAGTCCGACCGGGGATCATGGCCGTCCGAGGCGAGGGCCGGCCGAGCAAGCGCCTTCGCCGGGAGCTGGAGCGCCTGCGCCGGGCTGCCGACGCCTGAGCCCGGACCTGCCGCGGCTCGCGATCCAAGGGGACGAAGCAGCAGGAGTGACACACGTGGATCACGCTCCTCGGCTTCGGTGAGGGCGAAGACCTCGACGTGGCGCTGCGCGATGAGCCGAGCCGCGGCAACGTGGCCCGGAGAAACGGCGAATCCCGGCGACGACGTCTGACCCTACTGCCTCGGGGACCGAAGCACATGCGATTGGGCCGTTATGTGCGGTTCGAGCGGTGAAGGGCGCGGTGCCGCCCCAGTGGAGCTCGACGTCGCGTCACGGATGTCGAGTATCCTGCGCTAACTGAGTTCAGACCATCGTCGGGGTGTGGCGCAACGGTAGCGCACGTGCCTTAGGAGCCGTCGGGCCGGGAGCGCTGAAGCGGCCGTGTCAAGGCCGGGGTCCGGAGCACGAACGGCCGAGCGCAGAAGACGTCGATTTCCTGCGATTGGCGAACTCGGACCGGCCGGCACGAGGTCCGATGGCAGCGTAGCACCGCTGGCGTCGCGGCGTGGGACCCTGCGCTATCACCGACCGGACGCACCAGCGAGGCGCCCGATCTCCCGCCCGATCGATCCATTCGCCATCGCGAGCGGCGAAGGCCCGGCCATCGTGCTGTAACGCGGTGATGCTGCCGCGGGCGCCTTCGGGTGCGGAGCTGCCCCTCCGACCGGCTCGGCGGCGGACCGCTTCCGTCGCCCTTCCACTGTCGTGGCCGACCCCACGGTCGTCAGCTGGC
>JAKAMV010000431.1 GCA_021812735.1 Chloroflexota bacterium
CGAACGATGCGGCCAGCGACAGGCTCGTGCGCTGCGGGGCGCCGAGCGGCGTCGGCGACGCGCAACCGATGCCAGCTGGCGACCCATCCGTGCAGCGAGCGCACGGATGGGTCGCCAGGAGCACGAGACAGCGGCCTGGCCGCAAGAGGAGGCGTCCCTGCTGGCCGGGCGGCCCCGCGTCGGCGTCCCGCCGATCGGCCGTCCTCTCGCCGCCGGTGCCGCCCGCTCCCTCGCCGGCGCGCTGACATGGCCGGCCCGCCCGAGGTCCTACCCCGGCAACCTGGCGTGCTCGGGATCACCGTCGACCAGCAGCGAGGACAAGCCATCCAGCAGCAGCCCGAGCCCGAACTCGAACCGATCGTCGAGCGATCCGGCCAGGATGGCGTCGCCAGCCCAGGAGAGCGCCGGGTATTCGCCCGCCGGGAGCGAGGCGAAGATCGTTCCGGCAGCTGCTCGCCGCTCGTCGCGGTCAGCGCCAGACGCCCCGGCGAATCCGACCGCCTCCCATAGGGCGGCTCCTGCCACGAAGTTGCCGAGCGCGTGGTTCGCGAACACCGCCTGGTCAGGGGTGAAGCCGGCAGCCCGGAGGATGGCGAGCGCGTGGTCGAGGAGCTCGAGGCCCCCGCTGCCGCTCCCCGCGCGGGATGTCAGCAGCACGGTGAGGTTGGGGCGACGGAGCAGGGCGGCCCGCATGTCGCGAGCCGCCTGGGCAAGGTCGGTCCGCCAGTCGCCAGTGAGCGCGCGCAGCTCCACCTCCGAGGCCATCGCGGCGAGCACGAGGTCCAGGAGCTCCTCGCGGCTCGCCACGTGGCGGTAGAGGGACATGGCCCCGGCGTCGAGGCGCTGGGCCACCGCGCGCATGGTGAGGGCGTCCGGCCCGGCCTCGTCAACGATGGCCGTGGCGGCGTCCACGATGCGCTCGCGCGTGAGCACGGGCCGCGTCTTTCGACTGGTGTCGCGTCTTGACATGCCCGCATAGTACTGCTAGCGTACGTTGTACGCAAGCGTACGATGTACGCCTCAGAGACGAGGGGCTGGCGAGATGGACGGAATGACGGTGCGACTTCTGGTGACCGGGATCCTCGGCGCCCACGGGTTCGGGCACGTGCTGGGCTGGATGCTCGCCTGGGGTGTCGCGCGCTTCGAGGGCGTGAGCAGCCGCTCCTGGGCGCTCTCCCCCCTGATGGGCGACGACGCCGCCCGGATCGCCGCCGGCCTGCTCTTCGTGGTGCCGACGATCGGCTTCCTCGTCGCCGCGGGCGGGCTCGTGACTGGGCAGCCCTGGTGGCGGACCGTCGCCGTCGCATCGGCAGCCGTGTCGATCGGCTGCACCGTGCTGTTCCCGCAGGCCTTCACCGCCAGCTCCACCGTGGGCTCGCTCGCCGTCAACGCCATGGTGCTGGTCGGCCTCCTCGCGACCGATTGGGGGCAGGCACCGGTCTGAGGAAGGTCGTCTGCATCGAGCGTCCCGCCCGCGCGGAGGACGCCGGAAGGAAGGAGGAGATTGGTCGGGGCGGTGGGATTCGGACCCACATCCTCGTGCTCCCAAAGCACGTGCGCCACCGTTGCGCCACGCCCCGACGAGTTCGTGCTCGCAAAGGGTACACAGCGCACGTCCGATGCGACAGCGAAGGCAACCGCTCCGCGGCAGGCGGGTGCTCCCGGAACGCCTCGACGCCCGGCCCTTGCGCGCGCGCATCGCCGCGGTCACGATCCGCGCCGCGCGGGGGGCGAGGACGCGCGGCCCGAACACCTGCCGCCGCGACCGCGCCGAGCCACTGGCGGGACCGACCCGCTCGAGAGCGTCCCAAGGAGGGGTGCGTCGTGGATCGACGCACGTTGTTCATGGTCGCGGCGGGCGCGCTTGCCTTGGGCACCGCCACCACCGTGGCCGCGGCTCCCCCGAGGAGCACGACGATCGTCTTCGGTGAGTGCTGGGCCGGGATGTCTGACGACAGCTACCGGGAAACCGGGATCCTCGGTCAGGTCGAGCACGCCGCCGGGGTGATCGAGTGGGACGTCTGGGCGTATGACGCCGACGCCGGCGCCTGGTCTTGGGCGGGGACGGACGTCAACCCGAGCTGGGACGTCTACAACGCCAGAACCGGCAACGAGGTCTTCGGAGGGACGTTCAACCTCACCAGCAGCGTCCTCGGCGATTTCAGCGGCTCCTTCATCTGGCACGAGAACCGCGGCGAGATCGGCGGCCACAGCGAAGGCATCTCGACCGACGGTGCCGGAGTTCTATGGAAGGCGTCGCTCGGAATCGTCAACACCGCGCCCTACCTGCCACTGCCGCAATGCCTGGCGGATCAGGAGGTGACGAGCCTCAACCTTGTCGTGCTGACCGCGCACTAGAACGCACGGGCCTGGCCCATCCCTCCGCCGACGGCGAGGCCTGCCTCCGTACCGCGCCGTGCGACTGGCGGGCCCGATCGCGCAGGCGCCGAGTCACGTGCCCTGAGGCACACCGCCCGAGCATCATCGCCCTGCGGGTGATCGCTCCGTGGGTGACCCGCCGAGCGCGTCCGCCAGATGAGGGTTGGGCGCATCCGGGTCCCGTGCATCCAGGCAGGGTGGGTCTCGTCTGGGTCTCGTCGCCGACCGGAGCAGGCGTCGCCACCGGCATTGGCGGCGACTCATGAGCGTGTGCTGGTGGCCGCGGTGCCGTGCCCGCCATCGGCGACGGCGGGCACGGCGCTTGCGCGGCGATCAGTACTTCAGACCCGAGTGGATCTGGAGGTTGCCGCTGTCGAGCCGATGGGCAGCGACGTCAGTGCAGGAGCCGATGTTGTCGTTGTCGGCGAAATCGGTGTCCGTCTGGTACACGACGGCGCTCGCCGGATCTCGGAGGGTCATCCGGATCGAGTCGAGGGTGCCGGGCTCGCCGTGGTCGGCGGCCCACACCTCGAGCGTGTAGCCGTCGATGCCGTTGTACTTGCCGTTGAACATGAAGTGGGCGATGTTGGCATTGGCCGGCGGGGGACTGGAGGTCGGCCCGCACACCACGGCGAACTGGAGCGCCGTTGGGGTATCGCCGCTGAAGTGCCCGCCGTCATTCGCGGTGCCGGCGACGTTGTGGAGGACGACGTTCCAGTGGCCCACGAGCGAGAAGTCGGCAAGGAACCCGACGTTGCCGGAGAAGGTGATCTTCTCGGCCGTCTTCCCCTTGCCGTTGTTGATCTGGCCACCGCCGGTGAGGAAGCCCTCCGGCACCTTGATGGTCTTGGACTCGTAGATCACGGCCCCGGCGTCGTCGGCGAGGGGCTCGCCGTTGATCAGGGCCCAGTCGCTGCACGTGTACGTGCCGCCGGGCGCGTCAGCCGCCACCGAGATCGTCTCGGTGAACACGGCATCGTCGCCTCCAGCCACGGTCCGTGAGCTCGGGGCGAACGTCGTGCTGATGGGATCCGCGCAGTTGCTCTCCATCGTCACGTCGATCTGCACGGCCTCGAGGCCCGCGAGGATCGCCGCGGAGATGTTGGAGCTGTCGCTGGACAGCGCCTGGACGGAGCCTCCGGTCGCTGCCGCGAGGTCGTCGAGCTCGGTCCCGGCGCCCGGAGCCTTCAGCCCGATCACCGTGATGTCCTGGGCCTGCAGCGCGGCGACCGTCGTCGCCGCCGAGTTGACGTGCGTCCCGTCAGGGGTGTGGAACGTCGCATCCGTCGCGACGACGAGAACCCGCTGCGCACCGGCGCTCGAGTCGCGCCAGCCGCAGTTCGCCTGGGTGCCGAGCGTCGGGTCGAGGAACGACCCGGGTCCGCTGGCCGCGACGATCGCGTCGTACTGGGCCTCGGGACCGTCGAGGCCGCCGCCGGCGGTCAGCGACGCGACCCCGTTCAGCCAATCGGTCTTGTCCGCGCTCATCGAGCTGATGAGGCGGTAGACCCAGTCACCGGGTTCCCCGTAAGGAGTCACCGGGTAGTCGCGGAACCCGGCCACGGCGAATTGCGCGTCCGGGCTGGCCGCGGTGACGTCGTCGAAGATCCCCTCGGCCGCAGCCTGGAGATTGCCGATGTCGTCGTAGAACGAGCCCGTCTCGTCCTCCAAGAGGCAGATGTCGACCACCGGCGGAAGGCCTGGGGTGGTCACCGTCTTCTCGACCCCGGACGACCCTCCAGGGAAGATGACCACATCGACCGACCGCGGCTGGATGTCGGATCCCATCGCGGCGGCGACCGACAGCTGTGCGATCAGGAGCGCAGCCACCGAGCCGGCGGCGAGCGCTTTGACCGTTCGATTCATGCCCTTCCCCTCGTATCGAAGCACCAGGTCAGGTGCTTGGCCCGGCCCGACCGGCATCGCCGGTCGCAGCACCACGCCGGGCAGTGGCGCGGGGACATCCGGTCGCTACATAGGCGAAGGCCTCCTCTAGGCGGGTCGGTCTCGCCAGTGGCTCGGCACGGCCCGGACGGCCGTGGCGCAGGCGGCGCCTCATCGCCCTCGCCGGGGGCGCCCAACGTAGCGGCGCACCGTTACGGTGCGTCAAGCCCTGTCGAGGTCGCCCGATACCGGTGGAGGCGTCACCGCGATCCGCGGACCGGGCGCAACTGCAGCTTCGGGCAGGGTCGAGTGCCGCCGCTTGCGATGTCCGGTGCGTGGTACAGACGCGAGACGACTTGCCGCGCGCAGCCGGTCCGCTCGGCGATCGCCGCGAGCGTCCAGCCCTCCTCGTCCACGAGGTGGCGGACGACGGCGCAGCGGTAGGCGTGGAGCGCCTCGATGTAGCGCTCGGCGCGCTCGGCCACCGCCTCCTGGGACGCCGATGCCGGGCTGCGTTCCAGCGCTTCGGAGAGCGGCAGACCACGGCGCCGCAGCGTGCGCGTGGCGCGCGCGTGCTCGCGCAGGATGCCGAGCTCTCGGTACAGCTCCCCGGCCGCCTGGTCGACGCGGTCGAGCCGCGCGAGGACCGGGTCCGTCTCCCCCATGGCCCGCCTACCCTGCTCGCGGCGGAGGCGCGGGTCAAGACCGGACCGGCCCCACCAAGGGGGCGCTCCGTCAGGTTGGCCTGAGGGGGGTCAAGAGCCGATGACGCGGCTGCGGGCCCCATGGCCCTCCCGATTCCTGCCCTCCGAGTTTGGCGTCCTGACGGCGGCGAGCGGACAATCCGGTCAAGCAGCTCCGCGTCCGCGAGGATCAGCTGGATCCTCTCGGATCACAGGGCCGGAGGGCCCGGCGGAGCCCGTCGTGAAGGCGCCCGGAGGGAACGATGGGAACGCTCTTGGTGCGCAACGCCCACGTGCTGGTGACGCATGACGCGGGCAGGCGCGAGATCGCGGGTGGCGGGCTGTACGCCGAGGACGGGTTCATCACCCGGGTCGGCCCCACGGACGAGCTGCCGGCCGATGCCGACGAGGTCCTCGACCTGGCGGGCCACGTCGTCCTGCCGGGCATGGTCAACACGCACCACCACCTGTGCCAGACGCTGACCCGGGCCGTGCCGGCGGCCCAGGACGCCGACCTGTTCCACTGGCTGACCACCCTGTACCCGATCTGGGCGAACCTGACGCCCGAGGCCATCGGCGTCTCGACCCGCGTCGGGCTGGCCGAGCTGGCGGCATCGGGCTGCACGACCAGCTCGGACCACCTGTACCTGTACCCGAACGGGAGCCGGCTCGACGACGCGATCGAGGGGGCGCTCGAGATCGGCGTCCGGTTCCACGCGACGCGCGGCAGCATGTCGCTCGGCGAATCGCGGGGCGGCCTGCCGCCGGACAGCCTCGTCGAGGACGAGGCGTTCGTCCTCCGAGAGTGCCAGCGGCTCGTGGAGGCCTATCACGACCCGGCGCCGGGGGCGATGCTCCGGGTCGCCCTAGCGCCCTGCGCGCCGTTCACCGTCACGCCGGACCTCATGCGCGAGTCGGCCGTCCTCGCCCGCTCGCTCGGCGTCATGCTCCACACGCACCTGGCCGAGACGCTCGACGAGGAGCGCTACTGCATCGAGCGCGTGGGGATGCCGCCCGTCGCGTACATGGAGTCGCTCGACTGGCTGGGCCCCGACGTCTGGTTCGCCCACTCGGTCCACCTCAGCGACGCCGAGATCGGCGTCTACGCGCGAACCGGCTCCGGCTCGGCCCACTGCCCGTCGAGCAACATGCGGCTGGCCTCGGGCATCGCGCCGCTCCGCAAGATGCGCGCCTCCGGCGTCAAGGTCGGCCTCGGCGTGGACGGCTCCGCCAGCAACGACAGCTCCCACATGCTCGCGGAGGCCCGGCAGGCGATGCTCCTCGCGCGCCTCGAGGTCGCCGAGCGGCAGCGCCACGATCCCGGCTATCTTCCCGGTCCGCAGGATCAGCTGACCGCGCGCGAGGCGCTCGAGGTGGCGACCCTGGGCGGGGCTGCCGTGCTCGGCCGGGACGACATCGGGTCGCTCGAGCCGGGCAAGTGCGCCGACTTCTTCGCGGTGGACGTCCGGGCGCCGGCGTTCGCGGGCGCGCTCCACGACCCGGTGGCCGCCGTCGTGTTCTGCGCGCCGGCGCAGGCGGCGTACACCTACGTCAACGGGCGCGCGGTCGTGCGCGAGGGCCGGGTGGTCACCGTCGACCTGCCCAGGCTCGTCGAGCGGCACAACGAGATCGCGAAGGCGCTCATCGAACCCGACTGACCACCGCCAGCCAGGCGAGCACCGTCGCCGGCGCCAGGTTGGTGTGGAGCGTCGTCGCCTCGATGGACGCGACCCGCCAGCCGGTTGCGAACGCCTCGCGGATCTCGGCCTGGGTGATCCGGTTCGGCCCGAAGCCGGGCGGGTTCGCGTCGCTCCAGCAGATGAGGACCAGGTGGCCGCCGGGCCGCAGCGCTCCCCGGACGCTTTCCGCGTAGCGCCCCCGATCGGCGGGCCGGAGTGCGTGGAGGCAGCCGACGTCGAGGACGGTGTCGAACTGCTCCCCCTCGGGCCCGAACCCGGCGTCCGCGAGCGCCCGGGCGTCGGCCTTCACGAAGCGCGCCGTGGTCGGCAGGCCCGCGACGGCCCGCTCGAGCGCCGCCGTCGCCCAGTCGACGCCCACGACGCGGTGGCCGAGCTCGGCGAGGCAGCGGGCGTGCGTGCCGGTGCCGCAGCCGACGTCGAGCACATCGCCCCGCAAGAGCCCCCTCGCGGCCGCGCGCAGGAACGCGGTCTGCGGGTGGCCGACATCCCAGGTTGGCGTCCCCCGATAGGCGTCCTCCCAGGCGCTGGCCTCGTCAGCGGTCACTCGCGGTCCCGCGCGCGGCCCGACCGCCCAAGCCCCTCGCGAACGGAGGCCAGCAGTCGGTCAGTCGGCATAGCCGGGATGCCCGATCCGCGAGCCGCCGGCCGCGGTGACCGGGATGTGGGGCATGGAGCCGGTCACGCCCCTCAGGAGCGTCGCCATGACGCCGGCCGGCTCGAGCGAGAGCCCCTCGCCCTCGGCCGCGCCGGTCGGCGTCGCCTCGAGCAGCGCGAAGGTCGCCGGGTCGAGCTGCGCCGTGAACGCCGGCGCCGCGTAGCGGAGCGTGCGGTCCAGCTCCGCCCGGTGCGTCTCGCCCCCGAACCGGCCCTCGATGACGCCCCCGCCGAGGAGCATGAAGGCGTTCGACTCCTGCGCCTCGAAGTCGGCCCGGTCGAGGTACAGCCGCGGCTTGTCGCGGTACGGCGTGCCCGAGGTGGGGCAGGCCGTCTGGCAGTTGCCGCACTCGTTGCAGAGGTCGGTGAGCACCGCGATCTGGAGCCGCTGCTCGGCCGTGAAGCGCCCCGGCTCCCCCTCGACGATCGCGCCGCCCTCGACGCGGAGGGTCGGCAGGCTCGCCGCGACCGGCGTCGACCGGTAGGTCATGAGCGCCATGTTCGGGCAGACCCCGACGCACAGGCTGCAGACCTGGTGGCAGTCGAGGCAGCGTGACGCCTCGCGCACCGCCTCCTCGGCCGTGTACCCGAGCGTGGTCTCGTCGAACCCGGCACGCCGGTCGAGCGGGGTCTGGCGGACCGCGACGCGGTACTCGCGGCGGGCGCGGCGGACGGTGAGCGCCGCCAGGTCGATCGGCTCCGACGGCGTGGCGGGCGAGGGCCGGACGATGCCGTGGGCGGCAGCGATCGC
>JAKAMV010000432.1 GCA_021812735.1 Chloroflexota bacterium
CTTGGCTACTGCGGCTGGCAGCGCCACCCACGACTGCTGTGCGTGATGGCGATCGAATCTGGTGTCGTGGGCCACGACTCGCCGGGCCGGCTCGGGGCATCGTGCGTCATCTGCGGCGAGACGCCACGTGCCGCGGCCAGGTCCTGCGCTCCAGGTGCCGCGGGTGCCTCTCGCGCTTCATGGCCGAACCTGAGCCGTTCCTCGCGGGCGAGACCGGCGGCTGCTGTGGCGGCGGGCACGATCACCGATCTTTGTGCGGGCGGTTCGACGTCGCCAGTGACGTCGAACCGGCGCCCCCCGGGGAGCAGGCGGCCCATCTTCCAAGCGCGGCCGCACATGGAACATGGGCCGCTGGTGTAGCGACCGAGTCTCAGCGCTCTTTCATCCTGTCCTCAGGCAAGCGGCGCAATCTCAGAGCCATGCCTCGATCGCTCTCGCGTGTGCCTCCGCACCCGCTGTCGTCCCATCGCAGGCTGCGCGCCCCGAGCGACCTCCCGAATCCCCGGCTCGCCGGCACCCAAGCGGCCCCGAGGTCGCGGTGACATCCGGCAGCCGACACCCGTTCGGCCGAATGGTGGCCGCCACAGCCCTCGGCCCGATCGGCGCCGGCCTCGGCCCGATCTCGAGCGGCCCGGCCCTCGGTGGCGGGCTCGATGCCGTGGTCGCGGCAGCCCTCCTCGGCACAGCGCTCGTCGCGGTGGGCCTCGCCCTCTTGGCCCGGGCCGTGGCCCGCTGGCGTCGGCGGCGGCGCAGCGCGGCCGAACGATCCCAGCGGATCGCCCAGCTCGCCACCGAGGCGAACAGGCTCATCATCGAGGCCGATGACGCCGTGCGCGAGGCCGGTCAGGACCTGGGGTTCGCCGAGGCCCAGTTCGAGGAGGCGGACGTCGCCCCGCTCCGCACCGTCGTCGCGACGGCCGAGGCCGAGCTCAGGGCCGCCTTCGGCGTCCGGCAACGGTTCGACGAGGCGCCAGGGGATGCCGCGACGCAGGCTGCGACGCTGGGCGAGATCGTCGGGCGCTCCCGACGGATCCTCGATTCGCTCAACGCCGAGCGAACGCGGATCGATGGACTGCGCGAACGTGACCGTGAGGCGCCGGAGATCCTCGCAAGGCTCGCTGGCCGGATCGCCGCGTTCGAGGGGCGGCTGCCGGCCGTCGAGGTGGCGATCGCTCGCCTCGAAGCGTATGCGCCGGCTGGCTGGGATGCCGTCAGGACGAACGTAGAGGAGGCGCGCGGGCGCCTGGCCGACTCGGAGACCGAGACAGAACGGGGCATGACCGCCCTGGCAGCGAAGCCCACAGACATGAGCTCAGCGGCCCGCAGCGCCAGGCGGGCCATCGGGGCGCTGGCCGAAGCGGGGACGTTGCTCGACAACGTCGAGAACCTACTGGCGGAGCTCGACGACGCGCGCGCCAGGGTCGCCTCCGAGGTCGAGGCGGCGGGGCGTGACCTCGAGGCGGCGAAGCTGTCGATGTCAGGCGAGTGTCCGGTCGACCCGGGGCTGGCCGCCGGGATCGCCGAGGCCGACCGCCTCCTGGCCCGGGCCAAGACCGCGGCATCGGGGGACCACCCGGATCCGGTGGCCGGCCTCCGCGCGGCCCGGCAGGCGCGTGCCGACGTCGTCGCCGTCCTCGCCAGCGCCCGTACGGTGGCGGATCGCGAGGCACGCCGGGCGGCCGCCGCGGCGACGGCGTTGCGCTCGGCGGAAATATCAATCGGCCGGGCGAACGA
This sequence comes from Chloroflexota bacterium, assembly GCA_021812735.1. The sequence continues at coordinate 1,735 of JAKAMV010000432.1, forward strand.
CTACATCGCCACCCGTAGCGACGTAGGCGGCGAGGCTCGAACACGGCTCCTGGAGGCCCAGCAGCGCTACGACCAAGCGATGTCGCTTGCCGTTGCCGATGTCGAGAGAGCCACGCGGGCGGCGAGGACGGCCGACCGACTCGGGGATGAGGCGTACGGCTTGGCCAGGTCCGACACGGACAGATGGGATCGCCGCCACGACAGTCCGATCGACCCCGGCGCGGTCATCCTCGCCGGAATCGTCGGCAGCCGCCGGGGTTGCGGCAGTCCGGGAGGCGCATGGCGCGGACCCCTGGGCCGCAGTGGCAGCCTGCATGGCGACGATGGCCGTGACGACCGTGGGGGCGACGGCGAGGGAGGATGTTGACGGCAGCTGATGGCGGCCGCAGGTCCTTATGAGCCGCCGAAGGAAGCAGATTTCCACAGCGAACGCAATCGACACGCTTAATGGAGAGGCAGTCATGGCCCAGTCATCGATCCTCGGACGCGTGAGCCAGCTCGTTCGCGCGAACGTCAACGCGCTCATTGACGGCGCCGAGGACCCGCAGAAGATGCTCGACCAGCTCGTCCGCGACTTCACGGACAACATCCGCGAGGCCGAGGAGGCCGTCGCCCAGACGATCGGCAACCTCCGTCTCCAAGAGGAGGACTCGAAGGAGGCATCGGACGCGGCCGTCGATTGGGGCGCCAAGGCCGCCGCCGCCTCGAAGAAGGCCGACGAGCTGCGCGCCGCCGGCAATCCCGACGCCGACAAGTTCGACAGCCTCGCCAGGATCGCGCTCAAGCGCCAGATCTCGTACGAGGACCAGGTCAAGGCCTTCGCGCCGCAGATCGAGCAGGAGAATGCGCTAGTCGAGCAACTCAAGAACGGGCTCAACCAGATGCGCGCCAAGCACGAGGAGCTCGTCCAGAAGCGCGACCAGCTGATCGCCCGGGCCAAGATGGCCCAGGCGCAGGTCCAGGTCCAGCAGTCGCTCAAGAGCGTCAACGTCATGGACCCGACGAGCGAGGTCGCCCGCTTCGAGGACAAGATCCGCCACGAGGAGGCGAAGGCCACCGGCATGGCCGAGGTCGCCGCGAGCTCGCTCGACTCCCAGTTCGCGAGCCTCGAGGACGAGGAGAGCAACGCCGAGGTTGACGCCCGCCTGGCCGCCCTCAAGGGGGGCGCATAGGGCAGTCTGAGACGGGGGCCGACAGCCACGCGTTTCGAGGCGGCGGGGATAATCCCAGTGGGTCGTGTGGCAGCGTGCTCGGAACGGCGGGCGTCCGCGGGAGCGGCGTGCGGGTCTCGGTGGGTCGGATTGTCCTAGCTGCAGCGGGCGTTGGCTGCGGCCGCGGTGGGGATCGAGCCCTCTCGGCTCATCGGCGAAGCCCGAACGGTGCCGCCTCAACACCGGCTGACCGGCGCCGTTCTGGTGGGCGCCTGTCTCGCCGGGTCGGGCCTCATCTCGCTTGCGGGTCCGGCTCATCGCCCTCTCAGCGTGGCGTGCTCCGATGGTCGGCATGAAGAACAAACGCCTCTCGCTCGAGCAACCGCAGGCCCCGAGCGCACTCCAGCGGTTGCCGGCCGCGCTAGAGATCCTCTCGACACGGCTCCGGGCCGCCCTGGAGGAGCGCCGTGCCGCAGCACCCGGCAGCGAGCGGCAGCGCCGCGCCGACGAGGAGGTCGCGTACCTCAACGACCTGTACGTTGGCTTGCAGCGCCGGATGGCCATCCCGGCCGAGATCTGGCACCTCGAAGGCGGGCGAAAGGCCGCGCACGGGCGGGTCGCCGTGCCACCGCTGCGGTGACGATGCCAGCACGGCGGCCCGGTGCGCGCGGTCCTGGTCGCCCGAGCCTGCGGTTCGCAGGTGCGATCCATCTGTCGTACGGACTGCTCCGTCTGGCGGGACTTCGGGGCATGGCGGGACGGCTGCCGCCTCGGGTCTGCCTGCCGCTCCAAGTCGGACGGCTTGTTGGCGGGGCCGAGGCGGCGGTGGGGCTGGCACTGCTCGACCGGGCGCCGATCGAGCCCGCGGCACTGTACTGCGCAGTCGCGCCGGTCGATGACGCCGTCAGCCCGGTCTGGCGCGACTGGTTGCGCGGGCGTAGCCCGGGCTCGTCTCGCTCCGCCACTTCGGTGGTCTCGGGCCCGACGTCGCCCTGGTCGTGATCGCCGCGGGCTAGGAAGGACGCCCGCTCGCGAGGGTGATCGCCGAGCAGGCCACGAGGATCAGCATGGCTGCCGTGACGGCCCGAGGACGGCCTGCCGCGGCCGAGGGTTGGCGAGGTCCTGACGCTGCGAGGCCATCGGAAGAGCTCCGCCCCACGCCCAGGCGGACGACCGAGGGAGCCCTCGGTTCATCGACACCGTCCTAGGCCATCGGCCACCGGATGCGCGAGGCGCCGTGAAGGTCCCCGCTCTGTCCGAGCGCGCCTCCTGGCGGTCTTCGTCGCGGTCGCGGCTGCCGCACCCGTTACGGTCGGCGCCGCAGCACCGGCTGGCGACGAAGGTCTCCGTGACCTGCCCGACCGTCATAGGGATCCGGTGGAGCGGTTCTGAGCGTTCAGCGTCGGATGCCACGCCTTGACCGAGTCTTGATCAGGACCTGACTCGCTCTCCATCGACACGCGCGCCGGCCCGCCCGGATCATGGACCGATCGCGTCCTCGCGGTTCGCTCACCAATCAGGCGCCGCCGCTGGCGCAAGGAGCCGCTATATGGGCGTCGCGCTCGGGTCCATCGGCCGGTCTCGACCGACCGCTGGCCGTCTTCAGACGATCATCGTGATGGCCGTCACCGTGGTGGCCATCTCGGGTATCTCCTGGTATGTCGGCCAGTCGTCCGATGACGGGATCACCGCGATCAACGTGCGGGCGGCCACCGGGATCACGCCGCCGACTGTCGGCAAGCCGCCCACGCCGTTCACTGGGCTCACCTACGGGGGAGCGACCGTCTCGCTGGCCGACTATGCGGGCAAGCCCCTTTGGCTCAACTTCGGCGCCTCGTGGTGCCCCGACTGTCGAGCCGAGGCGGCCGACTTCGAGGCCACGTACGAGAAGCACCGGGGCCAGGGCCTGAACGTCCTCGCGGTGTTCATCAACGAGCCGGCGGCCGACGTCAAGGCGTATGCGCAGCGTGCGGGTCTCACCTTCCCGATCGTCGTCGATCCCACCGCCAAGATCGCCAGCGCCTACTCGCTGGTCGGGATCCCCATGCACATCCTGATCGGCCGCGACGGCCTGATCAAGATGATCAAGATCGGCGCCCTGTCGCCGGACGACATGGAGAAGGCCGTCGAGACGATCCTCACCTGACCCCGGCGCCTCGCGGGCGCGGCCGGACGGGGGCACAGCTCGTTCCGTGGTTCGCAGGCCGGCTCTGGTCCTCTCAAGGTGACCGCCGCCGTTGCCGTCCCTGCCACCCGCGCCCTCGAGGGCCGACCGTCACGACGACGGGGAGCGGCCGTCACGCGGCTTGGCTGACCCGATCCGCGACCTCGCAGGCGTGGCGCGCCCGGCGCAGCTCGCGCCACAGCACGGCCACGCCGACCGCGTTCATCGCGACCCCGAGGACCAGCAGAGGCCCCTTGTACGCGTCGAGGAAGACGGCCGCGGCCGACACGCCGATGAGCGGCAGGATGTCGGCCACGTGGTGCGCGCAGCAGGCGAGCATCGCAGCCGCGCTCGTCCCGGTGCTCGCCGCGGTCATGGCCGTGCCTCGCCGATGGCGCGATGCCGTCCGGCGGAGCTCGACGAACAGGGCCGCCTGGGTGCCGAAGCCAAGCGTCACGGCCAGCACGAATGGTGCGTCGGCCCGGAACTGCTCGAGCGCGTGGGGGGCACCCTGCGCCAGCATGATGATTCCCAGATACCAGCCGAGCAGCGAGAGGCCGGCGACGAATCCGATCCCGGCGGCCCGCCATCCGACGATGGCCGGCGCCGGTGCCCGGAGTTCCGGCGCGAGGGCGGTCACGCCCCGAGCCTCCACCGGAACACCCGCTCCGCCGCGCCGCCGACGTTCGGCAGGACGAGCTCCACCCAGGCGGCACCCTTGACAACGGAGCCGGCATCGCCCGCGAATGTGAGTTTGCCGGTGCGGTGGTGGCCGCCCGCCGGTGCACTCCACGAAGCGCCGACGAGCTGCTGGCCCCGGTCGTTGCGGAAGACGGCCGAGGCGAGGTTGACGTCGTCGAGCGTGCCCGAGTGCGTGTCCATCGCGACATCGAGCACGCCGCCGGCAGCTGGCCCATCCCATGTGGCGGTGACCGTCACCCCGTTCGCCTCGCTGACCTGCTGCGCCGGAGAGGCGGGGTTGCCGGCCACCGCGGAGCTTGCCGACTGTGATCCGGATGGTGCTGGGCTCTGGCCCGCGGAGACGGCGCTGGTCGAGGTGCAGGCTGCGAGCCCCACCACGGCGACGAGGAGCGTGCTTGCGAACTGCGTCTTCATGGGACGAGCCTGGCCCTGGCAACTGAAAGCCGGGTGAGCGCTCCGTGAGAAGTTGCGGAGGACGACGGCGGCCACTTGTGCCCGCTCGGACAGCATGCGACCAACGGCCCCGGACGGTTCACAGCCGAACCTCATCGTCGCCTCACCTGGGCTCATCCAGGAACCCAGACTCGGGCCCCGTGAGGACGGGAGTCGCCGCTCGCCAACCCGATACCTGGGGCTGGACGTTCTCGCTCAGGCGCTCCTCGCCCGGCTGCGCGCCTGCGACGTGGCGATGCCCATCCGCGCGACCAGCCTCGGCTCGACGCCCGCAGACCGCGCGGTCCTTGGCCGCCGCCCGATGCCGGTCTTGGTCCTCGACCAGGCGGGCTGCATGCTCGGCGCCGCCGGCCCCCGCCAGCTCGCTGCTGCCGCGGGACTCCACCGCGTCGTGGCGGACGCCATGACCCCGGCGAACCGGCTGGGCCTGATCTCGGGCGCCGACCCCGCGCAGGTGCTGGAGGGTCCCCTGAAGCGGGACGGCTTCGCGATCGTGCGCTGGCGCGGACGCCTGCTCGCAGCAGAGATGGACGATCTCCGTTGCCAGGCACGGATCTACCGGATGCTCTCGGACTGGGGACGGGCCCGCTTCGGTCGAGGACAACCGAAGTGGGCACCGCGTGGGGCTCGATGTGCGTGCTTCTCAGCCGGGCGTTAGCCGCGACTCATCCAGCGTTCATCTGGCTCCCCGATCGTGGCGGCCATGGACATCGTCGGCTTCGTCTTGATCGGCATCGCCGCGCTCATCGCCCTCGACCTCTTGGTCGCAGGCGGCGCGGTGACGGTCACGTGTGCCGGCACGATCGTCGGCGTCATGGCACACCCCGCCACCTGGCTGGTCATCCTGATCGTGGCCGTGATCCTCTTCGCGGGGATCGGAGCGCTCGCGTGGGCCTGAGCGCGGCCCAGCGTCGGCTCGGGGGCCAGGGCCGCCTCCAGATCGTCGACATCGTGGTGGCGAACGGCTATCACCCCAGCGTCGTCGAGGCCCGGGCCGGCGTCCCGCTCCGCCTCGTCTTCCGCCGGCTCGACGCCCACGAGTGCTCGGACCGCGTAGTGTTCTCGGAGCCGCGCCTGATCCGACACCTCGCACCCGGCGCCGACACCATCATCGACCTCCCGGCAGCCGGTCCCGGCGATGCCAGATTCACGTGCGGGATGGGCCGGTACCGCGGTCGGATCGAGTGGCGGACCGAGCCGGGAGCCGGGGGTGGCGGCATCCGCGGCCGCGGCGCGTGGCCCTGGCTGCTGATGACGGCCCTGCTCACCCTGCTTCTCATGGCGTCGATCGCCGCCGACGCGCCGGTCCTGGTGACATGGATCGCGGTCATGACCACGAGCCTCGCCGTGGCGGTGTTCATCCTGCGCGCCGCGGCCCTGCTGCCGCGCGCACACGGCCGGCGCTGAGGCCCGACTGTGCCGTTCGTCATTGACATCGACCCCGTCGCGTTCCGCGTCGCCGGCCTGGACATCCGCTGGTACGGCCTGACCCTCGTCCTCGCCATGCTGGTCGCCTACTCCGTCGCCGATCACGAGGCCCGCCGGAGGAGGCTCCCGGCGGGCCTCGTGGCCGACGCCGTCCTGTGGGTGGCGGTCGGGTCGCTGGTCGGCGGCCGGCTCCTCTACGTCCTCCAGAACGGCCTGCCCGACCTGGCCGCCCACCCGGCGCACCTGCTCATGGTGTGGACCGGGGGCCTCTCCTTCTACGGAGGCCTCGCGCTGGGCATCATCGCGATCATCGTCCTCGCCCGCCGCCGCGGCGTCGACTGGCTGACCGCCCTCGACGTGGCGGCGCCGGCGGCCGCCGTGGGCCAGGCGGTCGGCCACGTGGGGTGCCTCATCGGCG
>JAKAMV010000433.1 GCA_021812735.1 Chloroflexota bacterium
TCCGATCTCTCGCGGCACGCCGTGCTGGCCGCCGCGATCGAGCAGGCCGAGGCCGGGTTCCCCGCGTGGGACGGGCTGATCCGCGCCGTCGAGGGGCTCTGGAACGACATTGCCGGCGAGCCCTGGGCCAACGGCTTCGGGAGCGTGTGGCGCCCGGGGGCCAGACCGTGGCGACCCGGCGAGATCGTGCGGCTGCCGGCGCTGGCGACCACCCTCCGCACCCTCGCGGACGAGGGCTTCGACGCGTTCTACGACGGGGACCTCGGGGAGCGTGTCGTCGCCGGGCTCCGTGCGGCCGGCGGCCTCCACACCGTGCCGGACCTGCAGCGCCACCGATCGGACTGGGGCGTGCCCGTCGAGGCCTCGTACCGCGGTGTGCGCGTGACCACGCACCCGCCCAACTCGTCGGGGTTCCTGGCGCTGATGCTGCTGCGGGTCCTCGAGCGGTTCGAGCTGCCCGCCGGCGCCGTCTACGACGGCCGGGGCTGGTCGTCGGCGGCGTGGTCCCACCTCATGCTCGAGGCGGCCAAGCTCGTGTACGCGGACCGCGACCAGTTCCTCGCGGACCCGGCAGCACGCGAGGTGCCGGTGTCCGCGCTGCTCTCGGACCACCACGCCGAGGCGCTTGCCGGGCGGATCGACCGGCAAGCGGCGGACCCGGCACCGGCACCGGTCCGAACGCTGGTGGGGGGCACCATCTACCTCGCGGTCGTGGACGCGGCCGGCAACGCGGTGAGCCTGATCCAGTCCAACGCGGCGGGCTTCGGGTCGGGCGTGGTGGACCCGGCGACGGGCGTTCACTTCCAGGACCGCGGCGCCTCGTTCTCGCTGGTCCCCGGCCACCCCAACGAGCTGACGCCCGGGCGCCGCACGGCCCACACGCTGCTGCCCGGCATGCTGTTCCGCGCGGGCGAGCGCCGACCGTGGATCGTGGCCGGGTCGATGGGCGGCGACATCCAGCCGCAGATCCACGCCCAGCTGGTGTCGGCGCTCGTGGACGGCGGGGCGGACGTCGCAACCGCGGTCGCGGCCCCGCGCGTCACCGTCGAGCCGGACTCGTGGTTCGGGCCGCCGCTGACCGTGCTGGCGGACGGGCCGCTGGCGGACGGCGTGTCCGACGAGCTGCGCGCGCTTGGGCACCGGCTCACGCAGGTCCCGTACGACGGCGGCCTCGGCCATGAGCACGCGATCGAGCTGGTGGAGGGAGGCCCGGCGGCCGGCGGATCGCTGGCGGCGATCGCGGACCCCCGGAGCGCGGGCCTGGCGGCGGTCCGCTGAGCGGGCCACCGGCCTGGCTCCGGCGCCCGGGCGGCCCCAGGCCGGTGGTATTCTCGGCCGCGCCGGCGGCGGGCCAGGCGCGCCCGAGACGCCAGGGGCACGGCCGGGAGCGGAGGCGCAGGTGACGTCGAACGTCGGGCAGAACTACCCCTACTCGAGCGAGAGCGAGGCGGAGCGCGCCGCTGCCGTCGCGTCGGCGGTCGCCTCGCGCGAGGGCCTGGCCGACAAGCTCGCGGCGGAGGCGACCCCGCTCGACGCGAGTGACCGCTGGTGGGTCTACAAGTGCCCGACCAAGGGATGCCGCGGCCTGCTCCACGTGGCGGGCTACGCCGTGGAGCGGCATGCCGTGTACGCGGTCTGTGACGGGACCTGCGGCAAGACGTTCCTCCGGTAGGCGCCGCGGCCCTGCCGGCCCCGGACCGCCCCGCCCCGGCTCCTCCGCGTCGATGAGCGCGCCGGCCGCCCAGTCGTCCCGCCCGCTCGACGTGCGCTCCGCCCGCCGACGCCTGCTGCTCGACACGTTCGGGATCGCCGTCTCGGTTGCCGCCTTCGGCCTCGTGTTCGGGCTGGCGGCGCGCAACGCCGGCTTCTCCCCCATCGAGGCGGTGGCGTCGAGCGTCCTCGTGTTCGCCGGGGCGTCGCAGTTCGCCGCGGCGGGGTACATCGCCGCCGGGCTGCCGTGGGCCCCGATCGTGGTGCTGACGTTCTTCCTCAACGCGCGCCACCTGCTGTACTCCGCATCGCTGGCGCCGCGCTTCCGCGAGATCCCCCTGCCGCGGCGCATCGCGATGAGCCACTTCCTGACCGACGAGGCGTTCGCGCTGTCGGCAGCGCACTTCCACCGGCTCGGGCGCATCGACGTGCCCGGCTACTGGATCGCCGCCATCCTGGGCGTGTTCCTGCCGTGGAACGTGGCGACGGTTGCCGGCGTGCTGCTGGGCGGTGCGATCCCCGACCCGAGCCGCCTCGGGCTGGACATCGTGTTCCCGGCGGCCATGGGCGGCCTGGCCGTCGGGCTCGCGACCGGCCGCCGGGAGGCCGTGGCGGCAGGCGCCGGCGCGATCATCGGCACCGGCCTGTCGCTGCTCGTCGGGCCGGCGCTCGGGATCATCGCGGGCGGGCTGCTCGGCCCGCTCCTGGGCATGGCGACGCCGGCTCCGCCCGAGCCTCCCGCGGCGCCAGAGTCGGACCTGGCCGCCACGCCGGTGGCCATCGACCGGGCCATCGCGGAGGTTGGCGCCCTCGAGTCGGGAGGCCCGTCGTGAGCACCCAGCTCGTCCTGCTGGCGGTGCTCATGCTCGCGGCGACCTACCCGTCGCGGGCCCTGCCCATCCTGGCCCCGGGGATCGAGCGGCTGCCACCGCGCGCGCTTCTCTACCTGCGCCTCGTGGGGCCGGCCGTGCTGGCCTCGCTCGCGGCGGCCAACGTGCTCGTGGGCAAGACAGCCGACGGCGCGCCCACCCTCCAGGGCGGCGTGCAGGTGCTGGGCGTGGTCGCGTGTCTCGCCGTGGTGGCGTGGCGACGGAACCTGCTGCTGGGGCTGGCCGTCGGCGTGGCGCTGGTGGCGGGCGCCCGGTTCGCCGGCGTCGCGTAGGGAGGCCCGCGCAGCCGACGTCCGGCCGCGGCTCAGGAAGCGGTCGCGCGCGCCCTTGATCGACGCTCGGCGGCCCAGGCGCGCACCTCGGGATCGCGCCCGATGGTCACGATCAGCCCGGCCAGCAGCGTGGTGCGGGGCACGATCGACGCCACCTCGAGGTACTCGCCGGGCGAGTGGTCCAGACCGCCGATCGGCCCGAGCCCATCGAGCGTGGGCACGCCCATCCCCGCTGTCGTGTTGGCGTCGGACGCGCCGCCGGTCGCGGCGTCGCGGAGATCGAAGCCCATCGCCTCGGCGAGCGCGATGGCGTGGTCTGCAAGCCGACCGGAGCGCTCGAGCTTCTCCATCGGCTCGTGCCTGCTGGTCACCTCCAGCTCGAAGGTCACGTCCGGCACGGCCACCGAGCGCGCCGTCAGCTCGGCGATCGCGGCCTCGATCGCGCCCAGCCCCTCGCGCGTGGCCGACCGGATGTCCACCTGGATCCGGCACTGCTCCGCCACCACGTTCGGGCGGGTGCCGCCCTCGATCACGCCCACGTTCACGGTGACGCCGGGCCAGCGGCCGTTGAGCGCGTGGAGGTCCGTGGTGAGGCGGGCGGCCTCGAGGATGGCGCTCCTGCCCCGCTCGGGCTCGACCCCCGCGTGCGACGCCCTGCCCAGCACGGTGACCACCAGGTCGATCGTGCCCTTGCGGCTCGACACGATGTCGCCGTTGGCGCGCGCGCACTCGAACACGAGGCACGCGTCGGCGCCGGCGGCCGCCTGGCGCACCAGCGGCGTCGACGCGGGCGATCCGATCTCCTCGTCCGGGTTGGCCAGGAACACAAGGCTGGCCACCGGCAGGCCGCCGAGCGCCTCGCGGACGGCGGCGATCGCGTGCAGGCCGCTCAGGAACCCGCTCTTCATGTCCGTGACGCCCGGACCGGTGGCGACGCCACCCTCGACGGCGAACGGGCGCGCGGCGACGGTGCCGTCGTCGAACACCGTGTCCATATGGCCAATGCACAGGATGTCCGGTCCGGCCGGGTCCGTGCCGGCCAACTCGCCGATCACCGTGTCGCCCAGGCCGAGGTCGTTCGGGTGCGTCGTGACGCGGGCGCCCAGCTCCCGCAGCCGCTCCGCGGTCCAGCGGCCGATGGCGTCCACACCCGCCTTCGAGTAGCTGCCGCAGTCGGTGTTGACCAGGCGCTCGAGATCGGCCAGGTACTCGGGGTAGGCGCGGTCGAGGCGGTCGCGGATGGCCGCGAGCTCAGCGTAGGTGACGGCAGGCTCCATGTCTCGAGTCTACCGGCCGCCGACCCTGCGATCACCCCCGGCGTGACGACCGGCCGGCGCCCGAGCGACGGCCCCCAGCCGGGACCGCTCGACCCGCCACCGACGGGACCATGCGCCCGCAACGCTCCTGCCGGGTGACCCTTCCGGCGGCCGGTGATGCCGGGCCATCATGCCTTCCGCCGGCGTGGAGTCGGCGATCCGTCGTTTGTGATCCGCTCGGCCCAAGCGGCCACCCACGGGAGCCTCGAACATGCAGCCGTTCGACATCGCGCTCTGGGTCGTCGTCGCGATCGCCGTCATGGCGGCCGTCTGGCTGGTCGCCAACGCCCGGCGGAAGGCGAGCAGCAGAGCCGACTTCATCGCCACATGGGCGGCCAGCTGGCTGCTGGCCTTCGTGATCGGCGGCGGCCTCATGATGTTCGGCGTCGCCGTCCTCTACTTCCTGTTCGGCCAGCCGGCGGCGATGGCGGGGCTGGTCCTGCTCGTCCTGGTCCTGATCGCCGAGCCGTTCATCCTGGCGGCCGCCGTGTTCCGGCGACGCAAGGTCGCGACGCGCTGACGGGCTGAGCTGCGACGCGCGACCGCGGGTCATCCCCGGCCGTCGCGCCCGGGCCCCACGGTCGCCTCCGCTCCGGGGCTGTCCCGGGAGCCGGCCGCGCGCTCTGGCGGGGCGAGCGAGAATGCTCGCGATGAGCACGGTCACCGCCACCGCCAGCAAGCGCGCTCGCCGGGCAGGCACCGTCCGGCGAGCCCTCCACCGCGAGACGGTCCGGCTCCGGGACCGACGCCGGATCGCCGCCATGGCGATCCTGAGCGCGCTGCTGGGCCTCGCGATCGCGGGCATGTGGGCCCGGGGCGATGTTGCCGGCGCCGACGCCCGCGCGTATTGGGCGGCCGTCCGCCTGTGGCTCGACGGGGGCGACCCGTACCATCCCACGGGCCCATTCCTCCCCTACGTCTACGCGCCCTGGATGCTGCCGCTCTTCCTGCCCTGGGCGATGCTCCCCTGGGAGGTGGCCTGGTTCGCCTGGCGCGGCGCGGGCCTGCTGCTCCTCCTGTGGTCCATCCGCTGGGCCTACGCCCGGCGACCCCTGCCCACCTCGATCCTGCTGCTGATCCTCGCGATCCCCATCGGCGCCAACATCGACACGGGCAACATCAACCTGCTGCTGGCGGTGGCGCTGTTCGGCGCCCAGTTCGCCGACGGGCGGCTGGGCGGGCTCATCTGGGCCGTGGCCACGTGGATGAAGTGGGCGCCGGCCGCCCTGTGGCCCGTCCTGCCGGCGCGTGCGCGCGGCTGGGGCCTGAACTGGCTCGCGCTGTCCGGCCTCCTCTCGCTGCTGATGCTGCCGCTCACGATCATTCAGCTCCAGGCCCTGTTCGGGTTCGGGCAGCGGCCGGTGCGGGCGGACTACCTCGTCTACGTCTGGTCGATCGTGCCGTGGTGGTGGCGGCTCGAGCGCCCCTTCGCGTTCCTCCGCCCAACGGCCTGGCTCGACGCGTGGGGACGGGTCTGGCCGCAGGCGAGAGCTTGGGAACGGGCGTTCCGCGAGGCGCCGAGGGCCACGGCGGAGCGTTCTCGCGAGCGGCTCGCGCTCGGGGCGGCCCGGTTTGTCGGCCTGGTGCCGCCGGCCGGCGCGCCGTCTCGCCGGGCGGCCGGCCGCGGCAGGCGGCAGTCGGTCCAGATCGGCGACTGAACCGGCAGGCGCGAGCGAGCGGCGCCTCAGCGGCTGGGCACGGCGTCGGTGGGCCGGCCGGACGCGCCAAGCGCGATCGTCGTGCGCAGGCGCACCAGGGCCCGGTCGGTCGCGCCCGGCGCGCAGTAGCGGAACACGGAGCGGTCCACGGAGTAGAGCGCCGTCGAGGCGACGCCGATCCGCCCCAGGCGGAACGCGAACACCGGGTTCTGGGGATTGCCCGCGTAGTGGTGGGGCGTTCCGTCGCGGGTCAGCAGGCCGAAATTGGCCTCGCCGCCGAACGCGTCGTGCAGGGCGCCCAGGAGGTGCCCGGCCGGCTCGGCCTCGGACCACGCGTCCTCCAGCCAGCGCTGGCCCACCTCGCTGTCCGCGCGGCCCGCGATGCGGCCCTGCCGGCGGTACCGAGCCCGGACGGTCGCATAGCCGCGTAGGTCGCCGTTGTGGCTGAACGCGAAGCGACCGGCGGGATCGGCGAACGGCTGCGTGTCCGGCAACTGGAGGGTGGACAGCCGCGACGGTCGGCGCAGGTGGACCAGGAGGGCGGTGGTCTCGACGGAACCGAGCCCGTCCCTGCCCGGATCGTCGCGGAACGCGCGCACGTCTCGGTAGGAGTGGAGCGCTCCGTCGTCGCCCACCCAGGCCGCGCCCCAGCCGAAGCCGGCGAGACCGAAGCGCTCGAGCCGCCCGGCGAGGTCCCAGAGCTCGTCGATGCGGAACGGCTCGGCCGCCCGGGCGATGAACTGCTCGCACATGGGTGCGAATGATACGCGGCCGTCCGGGGCGGGCCGAGCGCGCGGGAGGAGGGCGGGCAGACGATGACGGCGCCACCGTTGGGGAACCGGTGGCGCCGCCATGGAGACGCGCGGGAGCGGAACAGGGAGCGGCCGGGCGGGAGCCCCGCCAAGCCACGTGGCGGGCTGGGTCAGCCCTCCACGAGCGACGATGCCTCGCCCGCGGCCGGGGTGCCGAGGCGCAGCAGGAACCGCACGAACACCAGGCCGCCGGTGGCGCCGAGCAGGACGAGCGAGATCCACAGGATCGCCGGCGCGTACGGCTGGGGCGCCACGAAGGTCACCCCGTTGCGGACCACGGTTGTCATCGAGACGAGGGCGGTGTTCCACGGGAAGGCGGAGGAGGGGTTGGCGGCCTCCATCCCGTAGATCTGCGGGACGATGTAGAGGACCGACGCGATGATCAGCAGGATGCTCTGGAGACGCCAGTCGGACGGGTTGTCGTCAGGGTCGCGGAGCAGCTTCACGAGGGCGGCCCACATCAGGACCACGGTCGCCAGGGGTGCGGTGACGCCGAGGCCGGCGCCGCGCAGGTACACGTTCGGGAACAGGAACACGACGGACAGGCACAGCGTGATCACCAGCAGCGCATCGCGGGTGAGGACGAAGCTGAGCCACCAGACGTCGCCGCCGAAGCGGAGCGTCAGCTTCTGCAGGAAGCGCAGCACGTAGGGCCGCGCGAAGTGGAGCGACAGGGTGAACGCCCACAGGATGGGCAGCACCGCCGCGACGGAGGCCACCATCCAATCGGCGCCGCCGTTGGTGATGGCATTGGCAAGCTGGTCGCCGTTGAGCATCTGACCGGCTCCTCCTACTGGGCCTGGGGCTGCCGGTAGGACAGCCGGAAGTTGTAGACGACGGCCACGATCCCGAGGATGCCGACGAGGGCGGCGGAGATGTAGGCCAGCGGCTCCGCGAGAGCCACGTTCTGGGACGTGGTCAGCACGTTGGACAGATTGAGGAGGCGCGAGCCGGTGAGCGCCTGCGTCTGCGGGCCGAACAGGTACGGCGTGATGTAGAGGGCCGCGCCCAGGCCCAGGAGGACGGTCTGGATCTGCATGCCGCGGAGGTCCTCATCGCCCTTGCCCATCAGCTTCATCAGCAGGACCACGAAGGCGAGCACGGCGGCCAGGCCGCCCGTCACGGGCAGCGGCTTGGTGCCGACGACGTCCGGGTAGAAGAAGATGAACGAGCCGAGGAAGACCTGGAGCAGCATGATGTCGCGCAGGCCGACGTAGATGATCCACCACAGGTCCGCGCCGAGGCGGAGCGTGAACTTGCCCGTGGTCTTGGCCATGTACGGCCGGGCGACGTGGAGGGCCACCGTCAGGATCCAGAGGATCACGAGGGCGGCGGCGATCGTTCCCTCGACGAACGCCTCGCCGGCGTCGAAGAGGCCTGAAACCTGGTC
>JAKAMV010000434.1:0-3947 GCA_021812735.1 Chloroflexota bacterium
CACAGACCGAGGTGATGGAATCTTCACCCCCCGCAGCGTTGCCCGTGAACACGAGCGTGTCAGAGTGACGAGGAAACCCGAGAGCCGGCAGAGGATCGGGCCGGTCGTACAGTCTCCCTGAAACCGATCCGAGGCCACGCTGACATGACCGAACCGCGACCCGACGACACGATCTCGTACTACAGCCCGCCCCCGGAGCCCCGGCCGACCTGGTCGCAGGAGGCATGGAACGCGGCTGCCACCCCCAGCCAGTGGATCGAACCCTACCCGCAGCAGCCGTCGCCGCAGCAGCCCGCCCCGCGGCCCGCTCCCGCGCGGACGTCCGGCGTGGCGCTGGTGGTCGTCGCCGCGCTCATCGCGGCCACCCTCGCGTCGGCGGGAACGTACGCCGCCCTGGACATGTCGGGGTCCATCAACCATCCCGCGCCGGTGACGGCGGCGAACACGACACCCACGGCGACGGGTTCTCCGGCCCAGCAGGTCGTGATCGATGAGCAGTCGGCGATCGTGAAGGCCGCGGAGACCGTGAGCCCCGCGGTGGTGACCATCACCACGCAGCAGCAGGCGAGCGCGCTCGATCCGTTCTCGCTGCCGGCGACCGGCGTCGGCTCCGGCATCATCTACAACTCCGCCGGGTGGATCGTCACGAACCACCACGTGGTGGCCGGAGCGACCAACAACCAGGTGACGGTGCAGCTCAAGGACGGCCGCACCTTCACCGGCACCGTGTACGGACTCGACACGCTGACCGACCTGGCGATCGTGAAGATCACCGGCACCAACCTGCCGGCGGCACCCATCGGCGACTCGGGATCGCTGCAGCCGGGTCAGCTGGCCGTGGCCATCGGCAGCCCGCTCGGCACGTTCACCAACAGCGTCACCTCGGGGATCATCAGCGCGCTCGGCCGCCAGATCCAGGTCACCAACGACCAGACGGGGCAGCCGGTCACGCTGCACAACCTGATCCAGACCGACGCCGCGATCAACCCCGGCAACTCCGGCGGCGCGCTGGTCGACTCGGCAGGCCAGGTGATCGGCATCAACACGGCGACCGCGACCACGGCCCAGGGGATCGGCTTTGCCATCCCGATCAACATCGCCCGGCCGATCATGGCGCAGGCGGTGGCCGGCGAGCCGCTGACCCGCCCGTGGATCGGTATCCACTTCACCTCGCTCGACCCGCAGGCGCAGCAGCAGCTCAAGACGCCGATCGACTACGGCGCGTTCATCGGCCCCGCCGACGCCACCTCCGGACAGCCGCTGGTCGAGCCGGGCAGCCCGGCCGCCACGGCGGGCCTGAAGGCGGGCGACATCATCACGGCGCTCGACGGCCAGCGCGTGGACGTGGCGCATCCGCTCGACATGCTGCTGGTGACGCATTCGCCGGGCCAGACGGTCGAGCTGCAGGTGCTTCGCAACGGCCAGCAGCTCACGTTGAAGGTCACGCTCGGAACGCGCCCGGCCAGCGCCGCGGAGCAGTAGACCGGGCGGACTCACGCGGTCGCGCGATCGCGCGGTCACGCGGCGGCAGGACCGCGGTCGGCAGGATCACGGTCGGCAGGATCGCGGCCGGCAGGACCGCGATCGGCCAGCAGTCGGCGTTCATGGCCGACTTCCGGCGGACCGGTTCCGTGCGCGGCGGCCGGCTGCTGGTTCGGCGCTATCGCACGCCAGGGGAGCCTTACGCGGGGTCGGCGCGATGCCGAGCAGGTTGGAGACGCGGAAGTCGGGAACATCCGTGCGTGGAGGAGCGGTCGCAGGTCCTGTTTCCGATCACCGCGCAAGCCGCCGTCCGCGTAGTGCTCACCCGGTGTGCCACAGCGGAAATTCCGGCCGACTGGCCCGCTGTTGCGCAGCTGGTGTGCGACAGAGGAGGTAGGGGCCGGCTGTCCGGATAGCGCTCACCTGGCGTGCGTCAGCGGGCAGGCGGGGCAGAGTCCGGCGCGGGCAAGGCGGGGCAGAGTCCTGCGCCGGCAGGTGGGCCGACCCGGCGCGGGCGGGCGGGGACGAACCCGGCGCAGGCAGGCGCGGCGGAACCTCGCCGTGAGGCGACGTCGACCCGGCGCGGGCAGAGTCGCCCGTTCCCCCCGGTCAGCGCCGCCGGTCGCCCTCCGACCGCGTCCGCCAGATCTCGACCTCGGCATGGTCGATCTGGCCGCTCACGGGCACCCGCATCTTCCGCACCCGGACGCCGACCTCGTTGACCGGCAGCACCCGGAGGAGTTCATGCGCGATCCCCTCGGCGATCGCCTCCACCAGCCTGAAGTTCGTGGACTCCACCAGCTCCCGCGCGATCTCGAAGGCACGCTCGTAGTCGACCGTTCGCTCGAGATCGTCGTCCACGCCGGCCGGCTGCAGGTTGAGCAGCAGTTCCACGTCGACCTCGAACGGCTGCGGCTGCGACCGCTCCTCGTCGGTGTAGCCGTGCCGGCCTGAGAACACCATTCGCCGGAGCACGATCCGGTCCGTCAAGCGCCGACCTCCTCTCCCGTTCGCAGGATCGCATCGCACATCCTGGCGACGCGCACGTTCTCCCGGACGTCGTGCACGCGCACGATGTCCACGCCGGCCGCGATCCCCAGCGCGGTCGTGGCGAGTGTCCCCTCGAGCCGCTCGCCGGCCGCAACCCCACCCAGCACGTGACCGATGGTGGACTTGCGGCTCGTACCGAGCAGGATGGGCCTTCCGAGCACCTGCAGCGCGGCCAGATCGCGCAGCAACGCGAGGTTGTGCGCCATGGTCTTGCCGAAGCCGATCCCCGGGTCGACCACGATCGCGTCGCGCGGGACGCCGGCCGCCACCGCCCGCTCGACGGCTTCCGCCAGGTCGGCGACGACCTCCGCCACGACGTCCTCGTAGCGGGCCTCGGCCCGGTTGTGCATGAGCACGTACGGGACTCCCCGGCGTGCCGCGACCCGGGGGAGGGCGACCGACGGGCCCACCCCCCAGATGTCGTTGATGCAGTCGGCACCGGCATCCAGCGCGGCCTCCGCGACCGCGGGCTTGGTCGTGTCGACGCTGATCGGCACACCGGGCAGGGCATCCCGGATGCCGCGCACGGCGGGCACGACTCGCGCGAGCTCCTGCGCCTCGTCCACCGGCTCGTGGCCGGGCCTGGAGGATTCGCCGCCCACGTCGAGGAGATCCGCGCCGTCCTCGACCATTCGCCGCGCCTGCGCAACGGCAGCCGGGACCAGGTCGGAGGCACCAGCCGGGACCAGCCCGGAAGCATCGCGCAGCAGGCCGTCGCCGCTGAACGAGTCCGGGGTGACGTTGACGATGCCCATCACGTAGGTGCGCGCGCCCCACACGAACGTCACGGGCCCGATCCGGGTCGTGCCCAGTCTCCGGGGCGGCAACCCGCCCGGTGGCAGCCCGCCCGGGGGCAGCCCGCGCGGGGGCGACCCGGCGAGGCTCATGGCACGAGGCCCCGCGACTGCAGGATGCCGCGCACGGCTCCCACGAGGTAGAGAGAGCCGGCCACGACGAGCGGACCGCCCGCTGCCTGCGCCTGCCGGATCGCGCGATCGAGCGCCTCCTCCGGCGATGGCACGACGTCGACGGCCCCGCCGGTGCTGTCCGACCCGGTCTGCGCGCGCCGTCGTCCGGCCTGTGCGCCGCGCCGTCCAGCCGGCACGTCCCGCCCCCCTGCCGTCGCGGTTGCGCGCTCCGTTGCGGCCTTCCACGCCGAGGCGAGATCGGCGGGACCCAGGCCGCGCGCGGTGACCCGGGTCGCCACGAGCCGCGCATCCCGAAGCGTCGCTGCCGCCACGAGGCGTTCCACCATGCCCGGCACGTCCTTGTCGCGCATGATCGCCAGCAGCAGCGTGGCGGGTCCGGGAGCCAGCGACGGCCGAAGCTCGTCGAGCGCCTCCGCCAGCGCGCGGGCTCCGGCGGGGTTGTGGGCGCCGTCCAGCACGAGATCGACCGGCGCTGGCGGTACGCCG
>JAKAMV010000434.1:3957-8047 GCA_021812735.1 Chloroflexota bacterium
AGCACGAGGTCGATCGACCGCCGTTGCCCGCCGGGCCGACCCAGGTCGGCCGCCCCCTGGGGCTCGCCCGGTGAGCCGCGTCCCGGTTGCGGGGTGCCCGGGAGTTCGATCAGCTCGAGCCGGCCGGGCCACCGCGCCGCCGCCAGGCCGTCGCGGCGAGCCTGCCCGGGCACCACCGCGATTCCCGCCTCCTCGAGCGCGTCGACCACGCCGAGCGCCACGGCCGCGTTCGCCGCCTGGTGCCGCCCGAGCAACCCGATCCGCACGTCGCCGAGGCCCGGGGCGTCGACGCGAACCCCGTGGCGATCCATCCCGAGGACCGGCAGCGGCGCCGTCTCAACCAGCGGCACGCCCATGCGGCGTGCCCGGCGCCGCACCACCTCCAGTGCCTCGCCGGCCGCGCCCGTCACTCCCAGATCGCCGCGTTTCAGGATCGCGGCCTTCTCGCGCGCGATCCGCGGGATCGTGTCTCCCAGCCACTCGGCATGATCCATGGCCACGTTGGTGACGGCCGCCACGCCCCCATCCCACGCGTTCGTGGCGTCGAGCCGCCCGCCCAGGCCGACTTCGACCACGGCCACGTCCACGCCCCGCTCCGCGAACCAGGCGAACGCGGCCGCCGTGACCACCTCGAACTCGGTCGGCGGTCCGAGCCGGCGCGGCAGCCGGTCGGCGATCGACAGGGTGCGGGCGACGAGCGCCGCCATGTCGGCCGGCCCGATCGGGCTGCCGTCGACCACGATGCGCTCGCGGTACTCCACCAGGTGCGGTTTCGGGGCCTGGCCGACCCGGTACCCGGCGGCCCGGAGCATCGCCGAGACCAGGGCCTGCACGCTGCCCTTGCCGTTCGTGCCGGCGATCAGGGCTCCGCGGATGCCGGCCTGCGGGTCGTCGAGGGCTTGCAGCAGGGCGCGCGTGCGGCCGAGGCCGAGGTGGATCCCGAACCTCCCCCGGGCCGTCAGCGCGGCCACCGCCTCCGGGTAGGTCAGGGGCGGCACGGGCGGATCGGGCTGGGGCTCCGGGCGGTCCACGTCAGCCGGGTCGGGCGCGCCCACGGTCTCCTCCACGCGGCGTCCCCCGCGGGTCACGCGGCCGATACGCTCGCCTCTCACGGGCCGGCTCAATCCCGCCGCGTGAGCTCGTCCTCGTAGAACACGCACTGGTTGAACCGCGCCGCCAGGCAGACGTCGGCGACGTAGCCCTGCTCCAGGTGGACGCCGCCCCGCAGCTGGCAGCGCGACACGGTGGTCTCCTGCCGCGACAGCGCCTTCATGAGGTGCGGAGCATGCACCGGCAGCGCGCCTCGGCTCCCGGTCATGTAGAAGTGCGGGCAGACGTTGCGCCGCAGGTTCGCGACCATGAGGGGTCTGCGCGCCGGTTCGATCGGCGGACGCCCGGGAGCCATGCCGCCCCGACCCGACAGCACCGGCACGTGCGCCCTCGGCCGCGGCCCGGACGAGGAGAGCGAGGCCCCGGCCGGCGCGGGCGTGTCCGCTCGCTGCACGAATGGAGGTGCGGGCCTGCGCGCCGGACGTTCCAATTCCGCTCCTGGCTGGGTTCAGGGCCGGACCCCTGCCGGGCCGCCAGTAGCGTACACCAGTACCGACGGGGCATGACTCGTACGGCTCGGCGTCGCGGGGGGCGCGACCGCGTGGAGGACCTGCGGATCCGGGCGTGCGAGAATCCCGGCAATGGCCGATCGACCGATCCGGGGGAGACCACTCGCACCGCAGCCGCGACGCTCCCAACCGCACATCACGCGCCGTCCCCCCGTGGCCGGGCGGTATCGATCGCCCTCTCCGCCCTCGACCCGACGCGCGCCGGGCAGCGGGGGCGGGCTCCCGTGGCCGGCCCGCCTGGTGCTCCTCGTCGCCGTGCTCGCCCTGGGGGGATCGGTGCTGCTGGTGGCATCGGGGATGCTGGGCTCGGCGGTCACCGGGTTCGGCCACACCATCGGCGACATGTTCGGGGCGGTCACCGGCCCGGGGGCAACGGCGGTCCCGACCGCGGCTGCCGTGCCGGGAACACCCCACCTCGTCGTGCCCACGAACGCCTATACCAACCAGCCCGCCTGGGACGTGCAGGGGTTCGCGCCCGACTCGGCGGTCGGCAAGGGTGATTCCGTGCGGATCTACGTCAACGGGAAGGTAGCGCGGGAGCAGCAGCTCGGTCCGACGGCCAACTTCACCGTCCCCGCAGTGCCGATCCCCCTGGGCAGGTCCTCGATCACCGCGACCATCGTGGGGCCCTCGGGCGAGAGCGCCCAGAGCACGCCGATCAGCGTGGTGTTCTCCAACGTGCCACCGGCGGTGATCCTGTCGGCGCCCGTCGACGGGGCGGTGGTCAACGGCGGCACCGTCACCGTCTCGGGGCGGACCCGGACCGGCGCGACGGTCGTGGTGCGGAACGACAACACCCACCAGAGCAACACTGCGGTCGCCGCCAACGCGCTGTTCTCGATCGTGGTCACCATCGGGCCCGGCACCAACAACCTGTCGATCACGGCCACCGACCAGGCCGGGAACACCACGACCAAGACCATCAAGGTGATCGGGGGCAGCGGTCAGACGACGGTCAGCCTGCACCTGTCGAATGCGCGGCTCGCCCTCACCAGCCTGCCGAAGTCCGTGTCGATGGTGGTGACGGTGCTCGACCAGAACGGCGCGCCGCTCAACGGCGCGCAGGTTGCGTTCACGCTGCAGGTGCCCGGGCTCACGCCGGTGACCTACGACGCGACCACGGCCAACGGGCTGGCCACCTGGACCACCATGATCCCGAAGGATGGGGTGGTGACCGGCAACTCGCTGGTGACGGTGCTGGTGACCACGCCGGACGGCAAACAGCTCACGAAGACGGCGAGCATCGCGATCGTCTGAGGCGGCTGCTGGTCGATCAGTCGGGCCGGGCAGCCGCGTCGGGCTGGAGCAGGGCCCGGGCGTCGTTCGGGGCGGCCGGGGCGGTCCAGCACGGCCGGAGTTCCTCGCCCCGCAAGGGGCTCCGACGGGCGTCGACCGCGCAGTACCCGAGCTTGCCGGCAATGGAGCGGCGGAACCAGCGGCACGTTGCGCAGGTGGTCGACGACCGGGTGCAGACCCAGCACCGGGCCGACTCCGCCTGGGGGGTACCGCAGAACGGACACCGCCAGGTCGCCACGCCGCCAGTGTAGTGGCGTGGGCACGGCAGCGGAAGCGGGTTTCTGCGGGGGGGCCCTTTGCCAGCGGATCAGGACGGCGCGGGGGTCGGGGGCTCGAGCGTGGGCGGCGGCGTGAACGGCGGCAGGGTCGGAGGTGCCGTGAACGGTGGCGGCGTCGGCGGCGCGGACGGCAGTGGGGTCGGCAGGGGCGTCGGCGAGACGGGCGCCGGCGAGGGTCCGGAGGAGACGTACAGGATGACGGCGGTGCCGGCCGCCACCTGGGTGCCCTGAATCGGGTTCGTGCTGACCACCTCACCCACGGGCATGGCCTGGTCGCTCACCTGGTTCACCGCGCCCGGCGTCAACAGGGCCTGGGTCAGCAGCGCACCGGCCTCGACCTGGCTCTTCCCCCGCAGGTCCGGGACCGTGACCAGCTGGGTCACCGTCACCAGCGTGACGCTGATGGCAGTGCCGCGCGCTGCCTGCGTGCCCGGTTGCGGATCCTGCGACCCGACCGTCGTGATGCCGGATCCCGACGGACTCGGCCCGACCACCTTGAGGGTCAGCCCCTGGTCGCCGGCGGTCTTCTCGGCCACGGCCAGGCGCTGACCCAGGACACTCGGAACCTGGACCATCGCCGCGGACGGCGAGGAGGACGCGAAGAACCCGCGCGACGCCAGCAGCGCGACGCCGGCACCCGCGACCAGGAGGATCAGGATCGCCAGGAGCCCGGCCGCCCATGCCCAGCCATTCCCGCGCGGCTGCTCGTAGAGCTCTGGCTCGATCGGGGCGCCACCGATCGGCATACGGGGCGGAGCCGCGTACGGACCGGGTGCATAGGCCCTGGGGGCCGGGCCGCGGATGACCCCCGGCCGCGTGCCGGGGGCGATGGACGGCACTCCCGGACCCGGCGCCGACTCGGCGGGACCAGCCGGGGAAGCCGGCGAAGGCCCGCTG
>JAKAMV010000435.1 GCA_021812735.1 Chloroflexota bacterium
CGCCGGTGGTGGTCGGGATGATGTTGAGGCCGGCGGCGCGGGCGCGGCGCGGGTCCTTGTGGGCGACGTCGAGGACGCGCTGGTCGTTGGTGTAGCTGTGGATGGTGTTCATCAGGCCGCGCTTGATGGTCCACCGGTCGTGGACCACCTTGGCCGCCGGCGCCAGGCAGTTGGTGGTGCAGGACGCATTGCTGATGACGTGATGCTTGGCCGGCTCGTAGGCGCCCTCGTTCACGCCGAGGACGATGGTGATGTCCTCCTTCTTGGCGGGGGCGGAGATGATGACCTTCCTGGCGCCTGCCGCCAGGTGGGCGGCTGCCTTCTCCGCGTCGGTGAACAGGCCGGTGGACTCGACCACGATGTCCACGCCCAGGTCGCCCCACGGCAGCGTGGCCGGATCCTTGACCTGGAGGACCTTGATCGCCCTGCCGTCGATGATCAGGGCATCATCGGTGTGGCTCACCGCGCCCGGGTAGGCGCCGTAGGTCGAGTCGTGCTTGAACAGGAGCGCGTTCGTCGGGACGTCAACGATGTCGTTGACGGCGACCACCTCAACCTCGGGCGTGCGCTCGAGGAGCGCCTTGAGGGACTGGCGGCCGATGCGGCCGAAGCCGTTGATGCCGACGCGAACCGTCATCGAGGATCTCCTTGGAGCTGGGGGCGCCTGAACGCCGGCCGCCACTCGGACGACCGACAGGATGGGTTGACGTGCCGCGGGCGGCGCCCGCCGCGAGTCGCGGCCTGCGCCGGCGACGTCGGGAGCGCGGCGGCGGCCGCCCGGCGGAAGGCGAGCGCGGCTGCGGTTCCGAAGTCGTTGGGGGCGCAGGAGTATGCGAGCAGGGCGGGGTCCTTTGGGCCTAATGGATCGGGTGCGACGGGAATCTTAGCAGGGGCCCCCGCGCCCTCCCCCGATAAGCGGCCCGTAGCAAGGGGCCGGGCGGACCTGCGCCGAACACCATTGAGCCCCCGCCGGACCTGCCGGACGGGGGCTCAATGAACCGTTTCGCGGTGAGGCGTCAGCCGCCGATCTTGAAGACCTTGCCGCCGCACTTCGGGCAGGTGCCCTGGAGAGCCGGCTTGCCGTTCTTCATCGTGATCTGCTGCGGGTTCTGGACCTCGACCTTGGCCTTGTCCTTCACGCAGTACGCCTGGGCCATTTCGTGCCTCCTCCCGAATTGGTGATCCGCGGAAGCGTAACGCCTCCGGGGCCGCATCGTCCTGCCTGGCGCTCAGCTCTGGGACCAGAGCGACGGGCGCCAGCGCGCCGCTCCGGCCGTTTCCTTCTGGCGGTCGAGCTCCGCCAGGACGGCCAGGCTCTCGAGCCCGGTCTCCACGACGGCGGCCTCCGCCTTGGTCCTGACGTCACCCTCAGCGAACTGGCCGGTCCGGCGGTTCGCGTACACGGCGCACACGACGCCGGCACGACTGCCGCCCAGGCCGGCCAGCACGAGGAGTGCGGACGCCTCCATCTCGAAGTTGAGGATGCCCTCCCGGGCCATCTCCTCGGCCAGGTCAGGGTATCGGATGGGGAGGTTCGGGATGGGCCGCCCCTGCGCGCCGTAGAAGCCGGGTGCGGTGGCAGTCAGCCCAACGTGGTGGCGGTAGCCAAGCCTGGTGGCCGCCTCCTCGAGCGCCAGGACGGCCTCGTAGTGGGCGACGGCGGGGTAGCCCTCGTGGACGAACCAGCTCGTCGTGGTCTCCAGGCGGAGCGAGCCGGTGGAAATGACGAGGTCGCCGACCTCCATGCTCGGCTGCAGTGCGCCGCTCGACCCGATGCGGATCAACGTGGGCCGCTGGGTGATGGCGAGGATCTCGGAGAGCACGATCTCCACGTTGTCGGCGCCGATGCCGGTGGACACGCATGAGACGCGCAGGCCGCGGTACGTGCCGGTCGCCGTCGCGAACTCCCGGTGGCGATGGCGAAGCTCAACACTGTCGAAGTGCGATGCAACGAGCTCGACGCGATCCTGGTCGCCCGGCAGCAGGATGTACTCGGCGAGATCGCCAAGACCGACGTCGATGTGGTACTGGCGCTCCCCGGCGGGGACGGCGACGCGGGTGTCGGCGTCGGACAAGGATGGGTCTCCTCCGCGTCGCGAGCGTGAGGCCGCTCGGGTTCGACCGAGAATAGGGGGGCGATTCTGAGAGCGTCAAGGGCAGTCGTGGCACGGCTGCACCTCCCGTTGCCCTCACGCATCGGGAATCTCGGGTGTACGGGCGGCGCCGGCCCACGCGTCGAGGCGGCGGCGGATCCGCTCACGCATCCGGCGCCGGGCGCGTTGCCGGCGGGCGATGGCCATCGCGGCAGCGGCGACGAAGGCGAGGAGCCCGGCCAGCGGCCCCACGGCCATGGTCTGACTGTCGCCCGCGGAGGCTGCCGCGCCCAAGGCCGGGGCCGCGCTGTCGAGGGTGATCATGGGGATCGCGGCCAGGGGCACTCCCGCACCGTCGTCGCCGGGATCACCGACGAGTGTCACGCCGGCCGGATCGCGGACCACGACCACAGGCGTGCCGCGCACCTCGACCGTGCCCACCGCGTCGAGCGCGTCGCCCGGAGCGACCAGCGCCGCCAGGTCTGCCGCCTCGCCCTCGAGCATGACGAGCGCGGTGGCGGTGCCGTCATCGAGGCGCAGACCCTCTGCGGTGGACGCCGTGACGAGGCCGCCAACCCGCACCCGCTCGCCGACTCGCGCCACGAGGTCTCGGAGATCGGCGGTCGGCGTGCCGTCCGGGCCGCCCGAGCCGGGCGTAGCCGCCGGTCGGGCCGCGCCACCGCCGATCGCTCCGGGCGCGGGGCTCGATGTCGTGGCGGCGCCCAGCGTGATGTCCGACGCGCCTCGAGGCAGCACTGCGTAGCGGCGGTCCGCGGCAGTCGGGTACGGCCGCTTGACGATCCCCACGACCGTTGCGCGACGGCCCTCCCCGATGGCCGAGATCGGGATCCCTGCGCCTTCGAGCGCGATGACGGGCACGGTGCCGAACGCTGTCCTGAGCTCCGCCACCCAGCGCTGGCCCGTCCGGTGCACGCTGGTGACGGAACCGCTGATGCGGACGAGCCGCCACTCCGTGGCCGCGCTGGGGGCCGCGTGCAGGTCCAGCACGGCGGGGATGGCCGAGCCCAGCACGGCGACCCTGCTCGCTCGGAGCCGCGGTGCGCCCCACGCCCGCCCGACGTCGCCCGTCACGCGGAGCCGCACCCCGGTCCGAACGGTCGCGTCCGGCGCCGCGAGGTACAACTCGATGGCGCCGGTCCCGTCCTCGATCACCGCCCGACGCCCCGTCGCGTCGAGCAGCGACCGGTCGACGGTCACCACGCCCTCCACGGTGACGGTGGCGCCGTCGCGGATCCGGGCCGTGGCGATCGGCTCGACCGCCAGCGTCGCGCTGCTGCCCGGCGACGGGGAGGCCGACGGCGGAGCGGGGGCGGCGGCCGTCATGTGGACGTCACCCGGATCACGCACCCACAGGCGGTACCCGTCGAGCGCACCCTTCCTCGATGCCCGCTGCCCGACGATCCCGGTGAACGTACCGGCAGCGCCCTTCTTGAGCTCGGCGGCATCGATCCGGGCCGACGCGTCCGCGTACACCCTGACTGTGGCGCCGTCGGTGCCCGTGACGACAACGGCTATGTCGCCGCTCGTCGCCTTCGTCGCGCCGGTGGTCACGGTGCCCGACAGGCTGACCAGCCGGCCCTCCAGGGCCTCGCCGACTGCGACGCCCGAGATCGCCTCGGCGGCCGGGACGGCGTCAGCCCCCACCGCGACCAATCCCCCTGACGAGAGCCGCAGCTCCCTCTGGCCGTACGGATCGGCGGTCACGCCCCGGACCTCGACCAGCGTGCCGCGTGGAGGCGCCGACATGCCGTCCGCGAGGCGGACGGGCAGGCCGCCCGTCGAGTCGCCGATGGCGAAGAGGGACGGAGTGCCCAGGCGCCCGGCCTCCGCGATCACGACGCCGCGGACGGCGACCTTGGCTCCGACGGCGGCCTGGCGTGCCCCGGCCACGTCGAGTGGGGCGGACGTGGGGATCGGCGACGGCGTGGCAGCGGGGCTGGGGGATGCGCTGCTGCTGGCGCTGGGCGTCGGCGACGGGTCGGGGGTCGGCGACGGGTCGGGGGTCGGGCTGGGGGTCGGGCTGGGCATGGGGGTCGGGGTCGGCTCCAGGGCAAGCTCGCCCGGCAGGGTGGCGAACAGGCGGTAGCCGTCCAGGCCAGTCCCGCTGCTGTCACGCTGGCCCAGCGGACCGACCGCCGACACGAGGCTCCCGGTCGTGATCGACGCTCCGCCGAGCGCGTCCGTCCCGACCACGACGCGCACCTCGCCGGAGCCGTCGTCGACCATGACCCCGAGCCCGTCCGCAAGGCCTGACGGGGCCTGCGTCACGATGCCAGACACGAGCAGCCGCCGGCCTTCGAGCGCCTCGCCGGCCCCGCCCGTGGGCACCGAGAACGGGGATGGCAGGCCTGCCATCCCCAGGACGGCCACGTCGGCCCCCGCGACCCGGAGCGTCCGCTGGCCGTAACGCGATCCGGCGACGCCGGTCGCGTGGACCAGCGTGCCCGCCGGGAGGGGCGATGGAGCTGCCGCATCGAGGTACAGCGCGATGCCGCCGGTCTCGTCCTGGACGAACCCGGTGCGGCCCGATTCGAGCGCGCCGAGGGCGGTGGTGAGCACACCCTCGACCGTGAGGGTCGTGCCGTCGGGAAGCGCGCGCGCTGCGGCGATCGCGGTCACCGGACGAGGGCTCGGCGTGGGTTCAGGCGGCACCGACGCGCTGGCGACGGCGGTCGCCGAGGGCGACGATGCCTCGGTCGGCGTTGGGGTTGAAGTGGGTGCGGGCGTGGCGGTGGACTCCGCGCTCGGCGACGCGGTCGGCATGGGCGTCGGCAGCGGCGTGGCGGTGGGCGGAGGCGCGGGCGTCTGGGTCGGCGACGGCGTCGGGGTCGCCGTGGGCGACGGTGCGGGCGACCACGCGATGCCCTGCGGGACCGGGGTGGCGGCCACAACGAAGTCTGCAGCGTTGTCGTTGGTGTCAAGCGTGTTGCCGGCCTCGCCACCGGGCCGTCGCTCGATCGACTGGCCCGCAGCCGGCGCAGGCGCCGCTGAGCCCTCCACGTACGCATTGGAGGCGTCCCCCCAGCCCACGGAGTCCACGACTGCGCCGCCAGTCGCGCGGAGGACGATGGCGCCGCCCGCTGCCGCGAGCCCGCCGGTGTAGACGGCATCGGCGCCGGCTGCGAAGGCGCCGCTGGCGTTGGCGAGCAGCAGGTGCTGGCCCGGCAGCAGGACGAGCGGCGATGCCCAGCCGGCCTTCCGGCTCACGGTGGTGCCGGCGCTCGACGCGTAGGCGACCTCGAGCCCGGCGAGGTCCGCCGCCGCGATGCCCGCGTTGGCCAGTTCCACGTACTCGTCCGAGGCGGACGCGCCGCCGGTCACCACCTCGGCGACCACCAGCCCGGTCGACGGCGGCCAGGCCGTGGCCGCCAGCGGCACCAGGAGCGTTCGTCTCGGGGTGCCCGCGCCGACCGACGCCGCGACGAGCAGGACCAGGAGGAGCGCCGCGGACATCGCGGGCCGGACACGCGCCATCGAAAGCCTCCAAGGCGGGGATCGGCGGCGGGTCGGGTTCTTGGGACGACACTACGCCCCGCCACTTAGCGCCCACTCAACCGGACTTGTCGCTGAACCCGGTACCATGCTTCGGCCGCGCGCCCAACCCCGCGCCAGCGCGCATGACAGGAGGCCACCCCTTGGCTCGCGCCAAGCGCACCGATCGCACCGATGCCCGACGCCGCTACCGGGCCCAGCAGGCGGTGGAGTTCGAGGGGCCCGCGGACGGCGACGAGCTCGTCGGCCCGACCGACACGGGGTCGCCTGCGGCGACCCAGAGGAAGGGGACCGCACGTTCGGCGGCGACGGACAGCACCGCGCCCGCTGGACCGCGCCCTGTGCGCCCCAGCTTCATCGGGTCCGCCCGGCTGGCCTATCGCCCGCCCAACATCCGCGAGGACCTGGCCGTCCTGCCCCGACTCCTGATCCACTGGGGCGTGCTCCTCTCGGCCGCCCTGGCCATCGGAGGCACGGCGCTGCTGCTGATCGGGGGGGCGGCCTCCAGCAGCCAGACCGGGTCCACGGTCGGCTACATCGGCAGCCTGCTGCTCAGCCTGTTCGTCGGCCCGCCGCCGTTCGGCGCGGCCCTGCTGATCGGCTTCCTGCTCCCGCGCGGCACCTATCTCGTCGGCGCCGTGTTCGGCGTCCTCGCGTCTGCGTGCCTCACCGTGTTCATCCTGGCGCAGCCCCCCGACAAGCTGGTGGGCCTCGCGCCCTCGTCCATCGTCTACGCATGGATCCTGGGCGTCGTCGGCACGATGTTCTTCTCGGCCGGCATGGCCTGGTACAAGCGGTTCCTCGACCTGCTCAACCCCAACCGCGGCCAGCGCTCGAGGCAGCAGCAGAAGCCCCAGGCCGGCCGCGGCAACGCGCCGCGCAACCGCCTCTCCGGCTCCAGCCGCTGATCGATCAGCCGCCGGCGACGGAGCGGGCCGACTGCGAGGCCGCCCCAGGGTGTCGTGGAGGACGGGCTCGAGCGACGGGTGCAGGTAGGCCACCGGCTCGAGGCCCTGCTTGCGCCGCAGGTACGGGTGCACCGCGTTGCCCTGGATGGGCCCCGGGCGGATGATCGCCACCTCCACCACCAAGTCGTCGAGGTCTGGGGGCGCGACGTCGGCAGCGTCTGCATCTGCGCCCGGCTCTCGACCTGGAACACGCCCACCGTGTCGGCGGCCTGGAGCATCGCGAAGACCACCGGGATCTCCTCCGGGGTGCGGTCGAGGTCGAGGCAGACCGCGCAGTCGTGCTGGACGAGCTGCACCGTCTCGTCGATCGCCGCGAGCATGCCCAGGCCCAGCAGGTCGAGCTTGATCAGCTTCATCGTCTCGACGTCGCGCTTGTCGTACTGCACCACGACGCGGTCCTGCATCGTGGCGCGCTCGATCGGCGCGATGTCGATCAGCGGGGCCGCCGTCACGAGCATCCCGCCCGAGTGGATCGAGAGGTGGCGCGGGAATCCGTCGATGCGGGCGCACAGCTCCAGCCAGCGCTCCCAGTCCGAGAGGTGCGCCACCGAGCCGCGGTGGACTGGGTCCGAGCCCGCGGGCGACAGCGGGGGCTCGAGCCGGGCGACGCTGCTGGCGCCGCTGTCGTGGTCCGAGCGGCCCTCGCGCGCCACGGGGTCGAAGCGACGGTCCTCCGCGCGGAGGACGCCCGTCCCGGGGTCCAGCCGACGCGCCACGGTCTCGTCAAGCTCGCGCTTCGCCTCACGGTACGGCGCCCAGCGCTCGGCGCCGTGGGCGCCAATCCCCTCGCGTGCGTCGCGTTCGCGCTCCAGCGCCCGGCCCGGCGGACCCTCACGCAGCCAGCGCACGCTCACCGGCGTATCTCCCGGTCCGCCTTTGTCATCGCCTGTGCCGCCGCCGCGAATCGCGGGCGCGGAGCCCGGCGCGCCCTCCCAGGTGCCGCTGTCCACGCGGGGTGCTCGCCCAAGAAGGCGGTCGCTGGCCCATTGCGCACGCTCCCTGAGCGTCGTGGGGTCGGCCTCAGCGTCGAGGGCGACGGATTCTGGCGCCCCTGCACCCCCGAGGCGTCTCTGGTCGCCCCGCGCCGCCGCGTCGCCCCCAGCACCAACCCCGTTCGCGTTCGGCACGTGCGGGTCCGTCGGGACACAACGCGCACGACCCCCACTCGAGGGCGGGGTGGACTCCGCCGGGCCGGCGCCCAGGACAGGCAGCTCCGACCCGTTCGAGTCCGGCGGATCGCCGATGGCGCAGGCCCGGTTCGTGGGCAGGCCTTCCGCCCAGACATTCACGTCCTTGCTACTAGGTGGGCCGCCGACGCCAGAATCCCCCGAATCGGCGGCTAGCACTCGCCCCGTGACTGTCTGGACAGATTTCGAGCGTGCTGCCTGCCTAGTACCCGCCTGATGAGTGAACGGCGCACCGG
Organism: Chloroflexota bacterium; assembly: GCA_021812735.1. The sequence goes on from JAKAMV010000435.1 coordinate 7,998, forward strand.
CGGCGGCAGCCGCAGGCCCGGGCGGAACCCCCGCCCCCGCCAACG
>JAKAMV010000436.1 GCA_021812735.1 Chloroflexota bacterium
CCGGCTTGTCGTTGTTCAGCACGGCCTGCTCGAAGTCGGCGTCCGTGACGTGCTTGATGTTGGACATGTCCTGGAAGGTTCCTTTCCCCCCGCCCAGCGGGGCCTCCTCGCCCGACCTCCCTGGCCGGGGCCGTTGTGCCCTCAGCGGGCGAACGTCTGGATGAGCCGGTACGCGTCCAGGACCCGGGGGTCCGTGAGGCGGTAGTACACGGTATTGCCCTGCCGCCGCGTGGACACCAGGCCCGCGCTGCGGAGGACCGCGAGGTGCTGGCTCATGTTCGGCACCTGGCACCCGATCTCGTGAGACAGCTCCGAGACCGAGCGCTCGCCGTCCGCGAGCACCTCGAGAACACACAGCCGCTTGGCGTCGGCCAGCGCCCGCATGACGGCGGTGTACCGCTGCAGGTCCTGGTCGGCCGAAAGCGTCGGTGTGTTCATCGCGGACATACTCTCACAACTTGCGCAAATGCGCAAGTACCGGGATCGGGGCTGCCCGCCACCGGCGCGCCGTGGTACCGCAGCCGTGGCCGGCGCAGGGGCTCGCGCCTGTCGGGCCTGTGAAGCGGCGCCGCCCGGCTACGTCCAGCGATCGAGGCGATCTGCCACCAGCCGGATCCCCGCCTCGAAATCCCCGGGCAACTCGCTGCCGATCGTGTCGACCAGCAGCCGGCGCCGCCGCGCGAGCACCGTCTCACGCAGCTGGATCCCATCGGGGGTCAGCCGCAGGCGCCTGCCGCGTGCATCGGCGTGGTCCCGTGCGGTCTCGACCAGCCCACGACGCTGCAGTCGCTGCACCGCCTTGGTGGCCGACGGCCTGGAGATCCGGAGCCGGTCCGCGAGCTCGCCCAGCCGCAGGTCTCCGGAAGCGTGGCCGACGATCACCAGGACCCGCCAGCCCAGCATCGTGAGATCCGCGCCCGCCACTTCGTCGAGCACCCGGGTGGTGAGCGCGACCGAGGCGAAGGTGATGCGCTCGATGGCGTCCAGGTACGAATGTACCGGCACGGGTGCCATCCGCCACTCTCCTCTGTGCGGGCCGGGGAGCCGTCGCCGGACCATACCCCGTTCGCGCGCCATTTGCCACTCCCCGGCGGGCTGCCGCACGGGTCGCCGGCAGGTTGCGCAGGCCAGGCTCCCCGCTCGATGCGGCTCGTTGCCACACGGCAACTAGCGCTATATGATCGATGACGAGATCGCGGAACACGGCCGGAGGCACCGACCTGCTCCTCTCATCGCGGAGCGGAACTCATGAACATCTTCGAACTGGCCCGGTCGGCGGGCGTGACGCCATCGGTGGTGCGGTTCTACCGCCGTTCGGGCACCCTCCCTGCGCCGCGCCCGCAGCCGGACGGACGCCTCGGGTACGACGAGAGGGACGCCGCGCGACTTCGGCTGGCCGTGGCTCTTCACCGCCTCGGCAGAGACCCGGCCGAAGGGCTGGCGGCCCTCGACGCGCTCCTCGCGCACCGGGACTCCTCCGGGACCTGGCGCGCCTCCGGCGGGGCGGCTCCCCGTGGTCCACGCTCGCAGGCGGTGGCGGACGGCGCGGCCTCCGCGTCGCAGGATCGGAGGCGGTAGGTGGAGGAGATCAGGCGCGGCAGCTGGGTGTACGGATCACGCGGTGCCTTCATCGGCACCGTGGAGGGGGCAGGCATCACGCTGCTCCGTGTGCGCGGCCGCGGTCCCTTCTCGCCCGTCTACTACGTCCCGCTGACCGCGGTCGCCGGCGTCCTCGGGGACGGGCGCGAGGTGGTGCTTGACTGCCGGATCGACGAGCTCGACCGCAGGGGATGGCTCGCGCCACCGGACCCCCTGGGGGGCACCCTGCCGGGGCTGCATCCCGGATGGTCCGACTAGCGGCCGCCGCCCACGCCCGGGCCGCCCGCCACGACACCGTCCGCACGCCGGGGTCGCCATGAGCCAGGCGACCCGGGGTACCGGCCGAGCCGGCCCGGCCCTCCGCATCGAGGGGCTCGTCAAGGACTACGGTCACGTGCACGCCGTGCGCGGGATCGACCTGGAGGTGGGCCGCGGCGAGGTGTTCGGGTTCCTGGGCCCCAACGGAGCCGGAAAGACCACCACCATCCGCTGTGTCCTGGACCTGCTGCATCCCACAACCGGGAGGATCGAGGTTCTGGGACTCGACCCGCGGCGTGATGGTGTCGCCGCGCGAGGTCGCGTCGCGTACGTGCCCGGCGAGTTGCGGCTGCCCGAGCGGCTGACCGCGGCCGAGCTGGTGGAGAGCATCGGGCGCCTTCGCGGGGGACTCGACAGCTCGCGCCGCGAGGAGCTCGCGACGCGACTTGGGCTCGACCTCGGGCGACGGATGCGGGACCTCTCGAGCGGCAACCGCCGCAAGGTGGCCCTCCTGCTGGCGTTCCTCACAGACGCCGAGCTCCTCGTCCTCGACGAGCCGACCAACGGGCTCGACCCGCTGATGCAGCACGAGTTCCTGCAGCTGGTTCGCGAAGCCCGCGACGAGGGCAGGACCGTCTTCCTCTCCTCGCATTCCCTGAGCGAGGTCCAGCGCGCGGCGGACCGCGTGGCCGTGCTCCGCGCAGGGAAGATCGTCGCTCTGGGCACGGTGGAGGAGCTGCGCGGCCGGGCGCGCCAGCGCGTCGAAGTGTGGTTCGCCGGCGACCCTCCCGCCGCCGAACTCGCGGGCCTGGCGGGCCTCGCCGACGCGACGCTGGACGACCACCGGCTGACCGCCGTGCTGTCGGGCCCGATCCAGCCCCTGCTCGAGGTCCTCGCGCGCCACCAGGTGCGGAGCATGCTCGTGGAAGAGCCCGATCTCGAAGATGCCTTCCTCGATCTCTACGCGGAGGCGTCATGAGCCGCCGGCTGCTCGAAGCGGTGCTCATCCCGCTGCGCGCGATGCGGCGGGCCAGCCTGGTTTGGGGCGTGGTCCTTGCCCTGTTCGTCGGTGCGACCGTGGCCTTCTGGCCGGCCTTCCAGGGATCGTCTGCCCTGAGCCAGGCGTTCGACCAGATGCCGAGCGGGCTCGTTGAGGCACTCGGCATGCAGGACATCGGCACGCCGGCCGGCTTCCTGCGCGGCAACCTGTACGAGTTCCTGATCCCGCTCCTTCTCATCGGCGCGGCGGTGGCGATGGCGAACGGCCAGACCGCCGGCGAGGAGGACGCCGGACGGCTCGAGCTGCTGCTCGCACAGCCCGTGTCCCGGACCGTCCTGTGGGCCGGGCGTGTCGTCGCTCTCGTCGTCGCGGTCGCCATCGTCGCGATCGTCCTGCTGGCGGCGCAGCTCGTCTTCGACGCGATGGTGGGGCTGCGGCTCCCGGCAGCGAACGTGGGGACGACGGTGCTGCTGTGCGCCCTGCTGGCGCTCCTGCACGCGGGGCTCGCGTTCGCCATCGCCGGGTTGTTGCCCAGGCCGTCGTGGACGCTCGGGATCGCGTTGACCGTAGGTGTTGCGGGCTACCTGGTGGTGGCCCTCTTCCCGCTCAACGCGACGCTGGCTCCCTGGAGTCACGTGTCGCCCTGGGACTGGGCGTTCGGCGGCGACCCGCTGGCGCAGGCCACCGCCGCGTGGCGCTATGTGGCACTGGCCGTGCCCGCCGTCGTGCTGGCGGCGATCGGCGCGCTGGGGTTCGGCCGGCGCGACGTGCGCGCGGGCTGACCGAGAGCGCCGCAGCTGGCTGACCTGCTGTGTCGGGTTCTGGAATGCGAGTCAGGTCCCGAGGCGGCCGCCCACCCCGGGGCGAGCAGCACTGGGTGGGTCACAGAGCCGCCAGGGGACCCTGGGCGCCACGGTCAACGTGTAGGCTACGTGGGGATGGACCTGTCAGGGCAGCGGGCTGAGGTGGAAGACGGGCGAACCCGAAGGCCGGGCGCGGGGTCGCCCGGCGGGGCGCGTCGGCGCGGAGTCTCGTGGTGGCTTGTAGGGTCCGTGTCCGACCTGCGACGCGAATCGCGCCTGACCGGCGGCTACCTCCTCGTCACCGGACTCTCGAGCGTCATCGCGACCTTTGGGCTGATCACGGACTCCGCGGCGGTGATCATCGGGGCCATGTTGATCGCGCCACTCCTCTCACCGATCATGGCCCTCGCTCTGGCCGCGCTCGGCGGTCGTGAGCGCCTCTTCGCCCGCGCGGGGGTCACGCTCGTCACGGGCATCGCCGTCGCGCTCGTCCTCTCCGCGAGTCTCGCCTGGGTCGCGCAGCAGCTGCCCTTCGGCGCACTGGCGACCGTGCCAGCGGAGGTCCAGTCGCGCACGCGGGCCGGCCCCTTCGATCTCATCGTCGCCCTGGCCGGTGGAGCGGCAGCCGCCTACGCGCTTGTCAGGCTCCAGGGCGCCGCAGCGCTCTTCGGCGTGGCCATTGCCACCGCGCTCATACCGCCGCTCTGCACGGTCGGCATCGGCATCGCGATGGGCGACCAGGGCATCACCATCGGCGCGGCCACGCTCTTCGTGACGAACCTCGTCGCGATCACGGCGGCGGCCACCGTCATGTTCGCCGCCCTCCGGTTGCGCCCGCGCCGGTCTCGCACCGCCCACTACGGGATCCTGCTGACCTCGGGGCTCGTGATCGCCCTGGTCTTCGTGCTCGTCCCCACCGCGGTCGGCGTCGCGCAGCAGCGGCAGCTTGCGGCCGGACGCCAGGCGTTCGCCGACAGCGTCAGCTCCGCAGTGGCTGATTCCCTGCAGGCACGGGTGCCGGGCGCGACTCTCGTCAGCGTCGAGCGGAGCACGCAGCAGGGCACGCTCCAGCTACGCGCCACTGTGGAAGCCGCGACGATGCCGTCGCTCGTCGCCGTGCGGGCAATCCAGGCGGACGTCGCCCGGCGACTCGGCCGGCCCGTGCACGTTGTGTTCGTGGGCCTGCCCGTGGTGGAGCTCGATCCGTCAGCTCCGACTCCTGCGCCGACGCCCACTCCGACTCCTGCGCCGACGCCCACTCCGACTCCTGCGCCGACGCCCACTCCGACTCCTGCGCCGACGCCCACTCCGACTCCTGCGCCGACGAGAAGTCTGCCGGCCACCAACACGTAGCGCGACCCGTGCGGTTGAGGTCGATCCAGATGGATCGTGACGCGGCGCTCGATGTCGCGCGCCGCCAAGCGCTGAGCACCGGCCGCCACGAGCCACTCCGCTCTTGTGCACGGTGCAAGGGCCGTCGACACTATGCCTGTCCACCCGGCTGCGCGGGGCCACGGCTTACAGAGCGTCCGGTCGTACCGTCCGCCTCCGGTCGGAGGTGGACGAGGCAGGAGATTCGCGGTGCCTCGTGATGTGAGTCCTGAAGGGCGCATCGTTGGTCACGTGGTCGACAGCCAGGCTGTGCCGGTCCTGCCGGAATCCGCGTTCGAGCTCGCGAGCCAGGTCGAGAGGTTGCCGCGCTGGCACCCGTTCTTCGTCGAGGTTCGAGACGCCTCGGGACCGCTCGCCAGCCGCGGTGCGAGGTTCGACGCGGTGATCAAGCTGGCCGGACAGCGGCTGGAGGTGCGCTACGAGGTGACGGAGGCCCGGGCCCCGGACCTTCTCGCGCTGGTCGGGACGTTCCCCGGTGGCACGCTGCGCTGGACCCGGCGATTCGAACCGGCCGGCGATCACACGATCGTGCACGGCGAGCTCGAGTACGACCTTCCCGCATCGTTCGCGGCGACGGAGGCGAAGCGCGTGTTCGCCGTCTGGGCGGTCGAGCGAGACGTGCGCCATTCCCTCGACTACTTCGCCGAGGAGGTAGCCGCGTGGGCTCGATCACGGCCATGAACCCATCGAGACCGGGTCGCGCTGATGTGCGGGTCACAGCGGCCGGACGCGACGGACCGATCCCGTTCGACGTCCTCGACGTGCTGCGGAGCGAGCCTCCCGCGGGGGTCCTCTCGGCCTACGTTCGGACCGGCGCGGCGTCCGGCGGCGCGCTCGACCCCGAGTGGCGCCTTCGGCTGCGAGCCGCCCTCGCGGCCCTCGAACCGGGATCGTCGGATCCACGCGAGGCGGGCCAGTTGAACCGGCTCCGGCGCTGGACCATGGATCGCGTCGAGGCGCATCTGGGACCTGCCGAGCTGCGGAACGGCATCGCATTGTTCGCAACCGCCAAGCCCCGCCGGCTGTACCTCACCACGCTTGCCGCAGCGGTGAGCGACCACGCGACGTGGGGGGATGCGCCCGACCTGGACGCGCTGCGCTCTTATGCGGCGGCCTACCCAACCTTGGGAGTGGTGATCGCCTCGGCCGACGGGCTTCGCCTCGTCACCCTGGACCTCGGTGACGTGATCGACGACGCCCGATTCGCACGGGAGCGAAGCGCTCAATCCTGGCGTCGCTACGAGGGTCCCGCTCCGGGCTTTCTCGCCGCCTCGAGCACGACCCAGGTCGATCGGCACCGTCGCCGGCTAGCGGAGGCCCGACGGCGCTGGCGGGATGAGCAGGCACCGAACCTGCGTCTGGCGGCACGCACCCACGGATGGACCGGGCTCGTCGTGGCAGCACCTGCAGCGGCCCGCGTCGATCCCGCCGATCTGGCCGCCGCAGCCGGGGTCCGCGTGCTGGGCAGACTGCGCCGCAGTCTGGATGACGCGCCCGCGGACCTCATCGCAAGCCTTGCACAGGCCAGCGTTGCGCGCCGCTGACGCCAGCCCAAGCACCCGCGAGTGGCGCCTGGCGAGCGGCTGGAGGGCGCTCGACCGACACGCCGTGCGCCAGGGCTGGGGCTGGGCGACGGGCTCCAGCTTCAGGTGGAGACCGGGGCACGTGACATGAGCTCGCAGACCTCCGACCAGCCGGCGCCGCCGGGCGGCATCCTGCGCTGGCTCCTCACCCTGCCCGTCTACGCCTACCGTGCCCACCTCGGCGTCCTCTTCGGCCACCGCTTCCTCGTCCTGGTCCACGAGGGCCGGCGCACCCATCGGCGTCGCGAGACGCCGCTGGAGGTCCTGCGCTACGACGCCGCAAGGGGAGAGGCGATCGTGGTGGCCGGGTGGGGCCGCCGGACCGGCTGGCTGCACAACGTCGAGGCCGGACTCGCCCGCGAGGTCTGGCTCGGCCGGACCCGCTTCGTGCCGGCCTGGCGGCGGCTCCAGGCCGACGAGGCGGAGGCCGTCTTCGAGCGCTACGAACGTCACGCCGGTCTGCCGCCGGCACTCGTCCGGGCCGTGCTCGGCCGCCTCCTCGGCTGGCCGTACGACGGCACTCCCGAGGCGCGCCGCCGGGCGGCCGAGCAGCTGCCCCTGCTGGCCCTCCGCCCCGCGGCACCGGAGCCGGTCACGACGTGGACCGGAGTCAGCCGCGTCCGACGCACCCATGACCAGGCCCGCGCAAGCTACGACCGACTGAGCCGCTGGTACGACGTGTTCGAGGAGCCGTTCGAGCGCGGGGTGCGACGCCGGGCGCTCCAGCTGCTGGCCCCGGCGGCCGGCGAGACGGTCCTCGAGGTCGGCTTCGGCACCGGGCACGACCTGGTGGTGCTGGCGCGCGCGGTCGGGTCAGCGGGACGCGTGTTCGGTCTGGACCTGTCCGACGAGATGCGCCGCGTGGCCGAGCGACGCCTGCGGGAGGCCGGGATCGCGGATCGCGTTGAGCTGCGGACCGCCGACGCGCTGGCGTTGCCGTACCCGGACGAAACGGTCGATGCGGTGGTCATGAGCTTCACGCTCGAGCTCTTCGACACGCCGGAGATCCCGCTGGTGCTGGCCGAATGCCAGCGCGTGCTGCGACGTGGCGGGCGCATCGTCGTGACATCCCTGGCGCGACGCGATCGCCCGGCTCCCCTGAGCCGCCTGTACGAGCGCAGCCACGAGCTCCTGCCGGCGCTCATCGACTGTCGCCCGATCCCGCTGGAGGCGGCGCTGAGGGAGTCGGGGCTTGCCGTGGCGCAGGTCGATGCCGGGTCGCTCTGGGGCCTGCCGGTGGACGCTGTTCTCGCCGTCCGGCCGTAGTGCTGACGACGCGCGCGGTGGCTCCCTGACGTCCTGCGCCGTCTGTTGCGCTCCCGGCGCAGGCCGGGCAGACTCCGCTGGTGCGGATCGAACTTCCCCTGCGTGGCCGTCGCCCGGATCGCGTGCCCCT
>JAKAMV010000437.1 GCA_021812735.1 Chloroflexota bacterium
CACGGAAGGCCTCGCTGAGGCCGAGGATCGGATCGGGCGGGGCAGGTGTGAGCGAGCGGGTGGGCAGGGACATGGCGTTCCTCGCAGGCGATCTCGGGCGGGGACCACCCAAACTGTACACGGATCGCCGCGTCGAGATGGCCAGCGGCAGCCTGGGACCGCTGTCTGGGTGGACGGCATGGCCCGCGACCAGCGCCGCGGACCAGATGCCCCGCACCCCCTGGCCGTTGGTCTGGCCAGCCGCGCTGTCGCCGCGCTCGATCGTCGCCGGTCTCGGGGATCGGTTGTGCGCCGGCCTCCCGGGCCGGCGCAGTCGGGTCAGCGGGTCCGGACCCGGACCGGTTGGAGCTGCCGCTCTCGGCGCCGTTCGAGCAACGCCCTGAGTTCGCCCATCAGCGCTCCCAGCTCATGCACCAGTTCGTCGGCCTGGCGCCAGGCTTCGCTGTCGGGGTTGGCCAGACGACGCCGGCGCATCGCTGCTCGCGTGGTCTGTTTCAGTTCGTCGAGAACCCGTTCCAGGTCAGGCATCGTGTCGCTCCTTCGGGACCGGACGCCCCCCGGCCCTCGCCCGGTCCAGTGCATCTTCGGCCGCCAGTGTTCAGCGGATTGCGCTGGGCTGGTGAAGAAAGCGACATGGGACGTCAGCAAGGTCAGCTGCAAGCTGCAGGGGCTCGGAAGGACTGCCCCGGGCGGTACCTTCGGCGGGGTGCCGTTCGGGGGGCGAGGGACGGTACGGTGCCGCCATGTCGCGCCTGCTCGCCGGAGCGCCGTTCGTCACGGACTTCACGGGATAGATCCTGACGTGGCGCGACGAGGAGCGATGGCGCGCCGACCTGTGCGTCACGGCGCCCAGTTCCGGCGCCCGTCCGCGCCGGCCGCACCCGCAGCGGCCGCGGGCGCCTCAGGCCATCCCGGACGCCCGGGCCGCGGCAACCAGCGCGACCCCCACGAGCAGCCCCAGGAAGAGGTTGCGCCGCCACGCCACGAGCGTGACCGACGCCCCGACCGCGGCCCACTCGATCCCGATGTGGAACGCCGGCCGACCGTCGACCGTGCCGATCATCACGTTGGCGGCGGCCAGTGCGGCGAGCACGGCCGGCCCAACGAGCCGGAGGTAGAGCCGGACACCGGCGGGCAGTTTCTCCACACCCGGCGCCAGCAGCGGCACGGCGCGCGAGGGATAGGTGACGGCCCCCATCAGGACCGCCAGGGCGACCAGGCTGAGGCTCACGGCAGCCCCGCTTCGTCGGGTGGAGCGATCGCCGCCTGGGCATCCGCGAGGAGCTGGACGTCCGGGGTCGTGTCGGGCGAGGAGGGCGCGGGCACGACGCGCTCGACCGGGCGCAGCCGCCCCGCGGCGATCCCTGCGAGCGGTCCCAAGAGGCCGCCGGCTACCACGCCGGCGGCGGTACCGACCACGAGCCCGAGGGCCACGGCGATGGCCGCACCGGAGACCGCCGCCACGAGCTCACGATGCCCGATGACGAGCCCGATCGCCAGCCCGGCCATCGCGGCGGGGAAGACGACGTCCAGCCCGAACCGGCGCGGATCGGCGATCTGCCCCCCGAGCACGGCGCCCAGCGCAGTCATGACGTTCCAGGGAATCCAGGTGGAGGCGAGCGCTCCAATCCAGTAACCGCGCTCGTCCGTGTACCCGAGCCGCTGGAAGTGCGCGATCGAGAGCGCGAACGACTCATCGGTCAGGACGTAGGCCATCGCCGCGCGTCGCCGCCGTGAACGGCTTCTGAGCCACGGCGCGAGCGCCGCGGAGTAGAGGAGATGGCGCGCGTTCAGCAGCGCGGTGAGCAGCACGATGCCCGGCCAGGCCAGGCCACCGGTCACCAGACCGACGGCTGCGAACTGCGACGCGCCGGCGAAGACGAACACGCTCATCGCGATCGCCTCGGCTGGGCTCAATCCTGCGTGACGCGCCGCCAGGCCGTAGACCAAACCGAAGCCGCCGGACGAGATGGCGATCCCTGCCGATTCGGCCCAGAGGCGTCGTCGCGACGCGGCGAGGGCGGGCCCGGCGGGCTCCCCGGCAGGCTCTCCGATCATGGGCACGGCGCGCAGGGGCGACTGATTGTCACCTGGGTTCTCCAGTGCCACTCGTCGTCTGCGGCGGATTCCGAGCCGTACGTTGGCATGGTCGTCATCTGCGACCGACTGTATGCGATTGGCCGTCCGTATGTGGCCACGGCGCGCAGGCGGCCCCGCGCCCGACGTCGTGGCCCGCCGAACCTCACATCGCCAGGCGCGGGTAGAGCCGTGCCGCGATCGCGAGCAGGACGACCAGCGCGAACGCCAGCACCCCGAAATCAAGCGTGATCGGGAAGGTGGTCGTGCCGCCTGCCACCATCAAGCTGCGCAGCGCGTCCACCTGGTACGTCAGCGGGTTCACGTTGGCGAGCACCTGCAGCCACGTCGGCATCAGCGCGATCGGGTAGACCGCGCTGCTCGCGAAGAAGAGCGGCATCGTGAGCACCTGGCCGATCCCCATGAAGCGCTCGCGTGTGCGTACCACGCACGCGATCACGAGGGAGAAGGTGGCGAAGCCTGCCGCTCCGAGCACGACCACGACCACGACGCCGAGGACCTGCGGCAGCCCGGCCTGCAGGTGCACCCCGATCAGCGCAGCCACGAGGTAGATCACCGCCGCTTGGACGAGGGCACGCAGCCCACCCGCGAGCGCCTTCCCCGCCACGAGCGAGATGCGCGACGCCGGGCTCACCAGGTACTTGTGCAGGACGCCCAGGTCGCGTTCCCAGATCACCGCGATCCCGAAGAAGATCGCCGAGAAGAGGGCGCTCTGGGCCAATACCCCCGGCGCCAGGAAGTCGATGTAGCCGAGCTGGCCCGTCGGGATCGCGCGCGCCCGGGCGAGCACCTGACCGAACACGAGGAGCCAGAGGATGGGCTGCACCGCGCGGGTCAGCAGTTCGGTCGGGTCGTGCGCAAGCTTCCGCAGCTCTGCCTCCGCGACCGTCCAGACGTCAAGGACGAACCGGACGGCGGCGGGCGGCTCAGCCGAGGCGACGGGCCGTGCGGCGCGTTCGAGCGACGTCACGATACGTTCCTCCTTCGTTCGGGTCGCTGCCGGTGTAGCGCGTGAAGACATCGTCGAGGGTGGCTCCCGAGCCCACCTCCCCAGCGAGCGACTCCGGGGTGCCGAGCGCCACGAGTTTGCCGAGGTGCATGATCCCGACGCGTTCGCACAGCTCCGCCGCCTCGTCCATGTAGTGGGTCGTGAGCAGGATCGTGGTGCCCTCGCGTTCGCGCAGTCGGCGCACGCGCTCCCAGACGGCCCGGCGGGCGACCGGATCGAGTCCCACCGTCGGTTCGTCGAGGAAGAGCACTTCGGGCTGATGGAGCATGGCCTGGGCGATCTCGAGGCGGCGGATCATGCCGCCCGAGAAGGTCCGCACGAGGTGATCGGAGACGTCCGCGAGCCCCATGAACTCGAGGGCGGCATCGATCCGTGCGCGGCGCTCGGCCGAGGGGATGTGATAGAGACGGCCGGAGATGTCGAGGTTCTCGCGAGCGGTGAGGGCGCCGTCCGAGGAGAGCAGCTGCGGGACATACCCGATCGAACGACGGACCAGCCGTTGCTCGGTGATCACGCTGTGTCCGGCGACCGTCGCGCTGCCCGTGGTGGGGGGCAGCAGCGTGATCAGCATCTTGATGGTGGTGGTCTTGCCCGCCCCATTGGGTCCGAGCAGGCCGAAGACCTCCCCCGGCTCCACGCTCAGGGAAAGGGCATCGACCGCGCTGACCGCCCCGAAGCGACGGGTCAGCGCGTTTGTTCGAATGGCCAGCGGCATCGCGGCCTCGTGCGTGAACGTGTTCCAGTTAGGTCACCTAACAGTCTATCATTCCGCGCATGCACGGGCCTACGGACCGATCCAGCGCCGATGACGCGGCGGCCGCCATCCTCGAGAGCGTGCCGCTGGCGATGCGCGCGATCCGGGCGCGCATGCGAGAGGGTCGGCCGGCCGGGCTGTCGGTCGCGCAGTTCCGGGCCCTGCTGCATCTGCGCCGCCGTCCGGGCAGCGGGCTGTCGGAGATCGCGGATCACCTCGGGACCTCGGTCCCGGCTGCCTCCGAGCTGGTGAGCCGACTGGTACGCCAAGGGCTGGTCGTCCGGGAAACGGACCCTGCAGAACGTCGGCGCATTCGTCTCACGCTGAGCCCGGCAGGGACGGCCCAGCTCGATGAGGCGCAACGGGCGGCGATGCAGTGGCTGCGCGGCCTCGTCGAGGCACTGGAACCGGGGCGGCGACGGGCGCTGGTCGAGGCGCTGACGGACCTGCGTAGACTGATCCAGGCGGTGGAGGAACCGGTCGAGCCGAGGGAAGGGTTGGCCGAACCGGCGGAGGGGTCTGCCCAACTGCCCGGGCGGGCTGCTCGATCGGCGGAGGTGCAGACACCGGCGCCCTCTTGACGATCGGATGCTCAGGACGGGCCGCCCGGACCTTCAGCGTCAGCGGCTGATGGTGCAACATGACCGCGGGCGCGCGGATGGTCGCCGCGCTACGCCGTGCGCCCGTGTACGAGTGTCGCGATGGGGAGGCCGGCCGTGCCGCTCGATGCCGTCGAGGTCCCTGTTGCGCCGTCCCTGGACGAGGCCGCTGGTGCGGCGCTGCTCGCGCTTGCACGGGGGGCGGTCGAGGCCGCAGTGCGCCGTCGGGCATCTCCGCGCCCCGAGCCCGCGGCCCTGCCTGCGGTGCTGCAGGCGTCCGCCGCGGCGTTCGTGACGCTCCACGAAGACGGGGAACTGCGCGGCTGCATGGGGCACCTGGAGTTCGACCGGCCGCTCTGGCGGAACGTCCTGGTGGCAGGTCGTAGCGCGGCGCTGGAGGACCCTCGCTTCATGCCCGTGACGGAGGCCGAGCTACCCGCGATCCGCATCGAGGTCTCCGTGCTGGCACCGCCGGTGGAGCTGCCGGGCCCCGAGGCGTTCGACGCTCGGCAGCACGGCATCATGGTGGAGCGGGCGGGGCGCCGCGCGCTGCTGCTCCCGCAGGTCGCGGAAACGTTCGGGTGGGACGAGGCCACCACCCTCGACGCGGTCTGTCGGAAGGCGGGACTCGCCGGAGACGCCTGGCGCTGGCCGAGCACGCGCCTCTTTGCGTTCCGGTCCGTGCGCGTGGCAGAGCCCGGATTCGAGGCGTGAGCCACGGGCGACTCCGTGGGCGCGCACCTCGCCACGACGACGCGTCACCACCGGGGCTGACCAGCCTGCCGCGACGATGGGCGATGCCTACGGGGCGGCCAGGGTCCCGCGCGACGGCCGCTCGACCGCCCTCCTTGCGGCGCGAGCCCCGTCAGCCGGTTCGTCAGCGGCGAGCGGTGCCTCACCGTAACGCCGCTGGAGGGCGGCGTGCGAGAGCCAGACGTCGCTCGAGCGGAGCGCGCTACGCCCGTGACGGAGCCGTTCGCGGCCCCGGGGAGACCAGCGTGCGATCAACCAGCGCAGGAACCAGTCGTCCAGGCGCGTCCGGGCGGTGCGCGGCCGGGACCGTACCTCGAAACCGATCCGTCGCGCGAACGGCCCCATGAGCGTTGCGCCGGTGTAGGCGACGGGGCGCCGCTCGGCCGGCTGGAGGGCGGCCCATGTGGCCAACCGGGCGAGGTCGGCGCGTGCCTCGCGCAGGCCCCGGGGCTGCCAGTCGGACGTGGCGACCTGGCGGGCCCGCGCGTTGTCGATGTGCAACACCCCGATCGGGTCGCCGTGCCTGACCGACGTGCCGTCGGCGAGCTCGAGCGGGGGACCCTGGTACCAGCCGAACTCCACCCCGAGCACCCCGCCTCGCCGGATCGGGCGGATCCGGCGTCGACGGCGGTCGACCTCCTCCCACAGGCGGAGGATGGGATCGAGGGGTCGGGGCGGAGCCGGCCGGTGAAAGCGACGTCGCCGAGCCCGCGTGTCGGCCTCAGGCATCGCCGGCCCCGAACGGCCGCTCGCCCGGTCCGAGCGCCGCCACGCCGATGCGCGGCTCGCGGACGTGCAGGACGCCCCAGGCGCCCACGGCGAACTCGATCGCGGCCAGGACGAAGATCGCCCGGTAGCCCAACCCGAACCGGAACCGATTGACGAGGTCCGCGATCGGTCCGCCGAGCGCCACCGCGAGGAACCCTGCGCCGGCGGTCACGGTATTCGAGAGGCCCAGGTAGCGCCCCGCCTGGTCGAGCGGGGCCACGTCGGTGAGGAGGGCCCAGTCGGCCGAGAGGAAGACGCCGAGTGCGAGCCCGAAGGGGATCGCGATCAGGAAGAGCGAGGGGTAGTTCGGCGCCACCGCGAACAGCAACGCGCCGACGAGCCCGCTGGCAGCGCTCAACGCAACTGTCCGGACGCGCCCCCAGTGCGCGGTCATGGCGCCGCCGGGAACGGCCGAGATGAGGGCGACCAGGGCGACCAGGCCCGCGAGCGGCACGAAGGCGAGCCCCGCGTTCGCCCCGAGCCCCAAGGCGTCCTCCAGGTAGTAGTACGCGAAGGGCTGGAGCGTGCCGGCGGCCATCAGGATCGCCAAGCGCGACGCGAGCAGCCAGAGGTAGTCGCGGTGCTCGAGCACGTCGCGCCCCCACACCTCGAGCACGATGCGCCGGATCGGGGTCGCCCAGCGGGACGGGTGGAGGAGCTCGCGCACCCAGTCGACCGGCTCGAGCCGCCCTCCGCCTGCGCGACCCGCCGTCTCGCGCATCGTCGCCACGGTGACGACCGTCCCGACGACCAGCGCGCCCGCCGAGAAGCTCACCGCCAGCGAGACGTCACCCGCGGCGAGCGCAACGCCGCCCAGGGCCACGCCCACGACCTGGCCCGCCAGAAGTCCCGCGCCGAGGAAGCCCGACGCCAGCCCGCGCTCGCCGGGCGGCACCATGTCGGGGAGCAGGCCCTGGTACGGGCCTTGGGCCGTGTTCGAGGCGAGCTCGATGCCGAGCATCACGACCAGGATCGCCCAGTACGCTCCGGCGACCGTGAGGAGCACGATCAGCACCGTCTGCACCGCGACGCCAGCGACCATCAATGGGCGGCGACGGCCCCAGGGAGTGACGAGGTGGTCGCTTGCTGCCCCGCTCATGGGCTGGACGATGATCGAGACGAGCGCCTGGAGGGCGCCGATCAGCGAGAGCGCGGACGTCTTGATCGCCGCCGGCACGAACTGCTCGACCAAGCGGGGTAGGACGATCGTGGTGAGGCTGCCCCAC
Source organism: Chloroflexota bacterium (assembly GCA_021812735.1). The sequence continues at coordinate 7,207 of JAKAMV010000437.1, forward strand.
GTGATCGACAGCCCGAACCAGTAGGCGCTCATCGCCCCTAGATCGCGCAGACCCATCCCCGTCCGTGGCCCAGCCCGCGCCTCGGTGGGCGAGGACGTCATCTGATCTCCTCCGGTCACCCCATCGGACGGCGGCCCGCATCAGGACCGCGGAAAGCCTCCGATCCAAAGTTTCGGCCGCGCGGCCTCGCCTCGCAAGGGTCGACCGCTCGCGCGTGGGCCACTCTGGCACGCGCAGGCCAGTCTGGCACGCGCAGCCCGGTGGGGGGGGCCACGCCTCCGCGTGGCCCGACGTCGCTACTGGGTCGCTGCTCCGGCGTCGGCGACCGCCGGCCATGGGCACGCTCAGGCCGTGGAACCGACCTCCGGCCAGAGCCCCGTGTAGCGGACGCCCTGGCGCGGCTCGGCCATCCAGTCCGCGACCGTCTCGCGCCAGGTGAGGTAGTGCGCCGTTTCCCGGTGGGCCTGGGCCGCCGCGGCGTCCACGTACGCCTCGTAGAAGACGAAGCGGGTCGGGTCGTCGACCGCTTGCAGGATGTCGAACCGTAGGTTCCCCGGCTCCCGGATCGAGCCCTCGTGGTTCGCGCGGGTCGCCGCGATGAACTCCTCTAGGTGCTCGGGCAGCACGTGGATGTGGACCAGCGTGACGTGCATCCCGGTTCGTTCCTCCCTGTACGTCGATCGTCGTTGGGCCCCGAGTCGACGGAGCCAACGCGGCCTGCGTGCACTCGAACCGGGCAACGCCAGCGGCCGAGGCGGCCGAGGCGCTGCCCTGCTCTGAGCTGCCCTGCTCGGAGCTGCCCTGCTCTGACCTTACGCTTGCGG